>JBEKQR010000080.1:0-12859 GCA_049519515.1 Candidatus Korobacteraceae bacterium | reverse complement strand
GCACCATTAATACCGTCGGCAAGCAGTTGATTTTTGCCGACGCCTACGAACTGGAGATGATCGACCCCGTGCTGAATCGTTCGCTGCGCCACGAGTACCGGATCAGCAGGCTGATTGCGGGGATCCAGTAGCTCCGGGTGGCGCATCTAAGCTATGGCGTGCGATTCCCGGTCGGCTATGCCATCGGGCAGCGCCAGAGTTGCACCGCGGTCTATTTGAAATGAGACACATCCCTGATATATTGTGATCTATGTCACAGACTTCATGGTCACGGTTTGTTAGAAGTTAGAGAGCCTGATTTCCTGATGTCGCTTCCGTTCAAAGTCGTTGCGTGGATGCTGATGGGGACGATTGCCGCCGTTCCTGCCATCGGCGCTGTGGCATGCCTGGATAGTGCTCCGCCGGAGATGCAGGATCAGTGCTGCCCCATGGCGTCCATGGCCCATTCAACTCCGGTAACGCAATTTGAAACCAGGAACCCCGGGCCATCCTGCTGTGACGTTTCCTCCGGGAAACCGGCTCCGCTTGCGCAAATTCAAGCACCTGTCGCCATAGCCGCGATCGCTGCCCCGGCATCGGCTTTCGCTGGGACATCCATAGCCGATTCCGTTCCTTATTATTACGGGTTGACTCCTCCCTTACTTGATTCAACTCCGCCCCAGTCTGTTCTTTGTACATTCCTGATTTAGTCCTGCCGCACAAGCATCCTTCGACTCGAATTTCAAAATTTTTTCAGCAGACGGGAGAGCTATTCATGCCTGCAAAGGGAGTTATTGCAGTCCTGCTGTTATTGCTGTCGATCAAGGTGGCAGCGCAACAAAATCCGCCTGAGGCGGCGCCGGGCCGGGCGGCAGCGGACCAGACCAGCACCGTATTGACAGTTGATGCCGTCGTGCGTGAAGTGCTGGCCCACAACCCGGCGGTGGAAAGCGCGGCGCACATGGTCAGCGCGCAACGGCGAAGAGTTTCCCAGGCGCGTGCCCTGCCCGACCCTACGGTTACCATCGGCTGGATGGGCAATGCCACGCCCTTCAGCGTGCAGCACGGTGATCCCTCCAGCTATCGCAGCGTCAGCGCCATGCAGATGCTGCCTTTTCCCGGCAAGCTGAAGCTCAAGGGAGAAATCGCCGGCAAGGATGTGCAGGCGGCAGCCGCCGATCACGAGGCCGTACGCCGCAAAGTCGAAAGCCAGGCCAAGGCGGCATTCTTCGACTACTTCTATTACGACAAGGCGCTGCAGATCGCCCACAAGGACAAGGACCTGCTACAGAAGCTCTCCCAGATCGCCGACGCGCGCTACCGCGTCGGCAAGGGGATGCAACAGGACGTATTGAAATCACAGACCGAGATATCGCTCCTGCTGCAAAAGATCACCGTGCTCCAGCAGCAGCATGCGACCGCGCAAGCGCGGTTGAATGCGCTGATGACGCGGCCGCTGGAATCGCCGCTTCCTCCGGCAGCCGGCGCGGCGCTCACGCCCGCTTTCATTCCCTTGCCGGAGCTCTACCAGATGGCGGAGAAGAACAGCCCCATGCTGCAACGCGATCAGCGCATGATCGAGCGCGGCCAATTGGCGGTGGCCGCCGCCCAAAAGGAGTACCGGCCGGACCTGAGCGTCGGTTTCATGTACCAGCAGCGGCCCGACATGCCGGACATGAAAGGAATGACGTTCACCGTTAACATACCGGTCTTTTACCGCAGCAAGCAGCGGCAAGGAGTCCAGCAGGCGGAGGAAGAGGTCATCGCCGCGCAGAAAGGCCGTGAGGACCGGCTGAATGAGACCCGCTTCGAGCTCAAACAGGCGTACCTGTCGGCCAAGGCCGCCAAGGACTTGGCGGACCTGTATTCAAAGGCGGTGGTCCCGCAGGCTTCGCTGGCGCTGGAGTCCTCGATGTCGGCCTACCAGGTCGGCAGCAGCGACTTTCTCACGGTATTCAGCAATTTCAGTACGCTGCTGAATTACGAAATGGATTACTACCGGCAAGTCGCCGACTACAACATGGCGCTGGCGCAGATGGAAAGCGTAATAGGCATGGACCTTGATTCCCTTTCGGTGGCGCCCGCGGATTTGCCATCTAGCCCCGCGCCGGATTCTCGGGCGAACACTACAACCGCCGCAATTCTACCCCGGCAGACGCAAGAGCAGCCTCTGCCGGCTGTTGCCAATGACACACACGAGGGAGTGAAGAGATGAAGACCAGGAATTATGTTCTCCGGATTATTGCACTCGCGGCAGTGGTGGCGATTTCGTTCGCCTTGCTGTTCGGCAACAAGCTTCGCGCCTTCCAGCACGATCACTCTAGCAGCCCGGCAGCGGCTGCGAACGCCGGCGGCCGCAAGGTCTTGTACTGGTATGACGCCATGAATCCGCAGCATAGCTACAGCAAGCCGGGCAAGGCGCCGGATGGAATGGACCTGGTTCCAAAGTACGCCGACGAGCAACCCGGACAAAGCGCGCAGGCGGCTGAGCACCCACAGGAAGCCAGCGCCGCGCCGGCGCCAGCCAATTCTAATGACAAGCGCAAGATTCTCTACTGGTACGACCCGATGCACCCAACCTATAAGTCCGACAAGCCGGGGATCGCGCCCGATTGCGGCATGGAGCTGGTGCCCAAGTACGCGGACGAGGCCGGCGGCCAGGAGGCGGCAGCCGGAACCGTCAACATCACTCCCGCCAGGCAGCAGTTGATCGGCGTGCGCACGGCCACGGTGGAGCAGAAACGGCTGACGCGCGACATCCGCACCACCGCGCAGATCGTCCCCGATGAGACCAGGATCGCGCACATTCACGTGAAGGTCTCCGGCTTCGTGGACAAGGTCTATGTCGACTTCGTCGGCCAACTGGTGAAGAAAGGCCAGCCGGTCTTCACGCTTTACAGTCCCGACCTGGTGGCCACCGAGCAGGAGTACCTGATTGCCAAGCGCGGCGAGCGCACGCTGGGCAGCGCGCCTTACCAGGAAGTCTCGCAGGGCGCGCAATCGCTGCTGCGTTCGGCACGCGAGCGGCTCAAGCTGTGGGACATCTCCGACGAGCAGATTCGCAAGCTGGACGAGACCGGCGAAGTGAGCAAGACGCTCACCATCTATTCGCCGATCACCGGATTCGTCACCGACCGCAAGGTGTTCCCGCAGGTATCGGTCACGCCGGAGATGGATCTCTACGTGGTCAGCGACCTCTCGACCATCTGGGCGAACGCCGACATTTACGAGTATGAACTGCCGTTTGTGAAGGTCGGCCAAGTGGCAAAGCTGCAGTTGAGCTACTACCCCGGAAAGACTTACAGCGGGCGCATCGCCTATATCTACCCTTCTCTCGATCCCAACACGCACACGGCGAAGGCGCGCATTGCCATTCCCAACTCGAACTTCGAATTGAAGCCGCAGATGTTTGCCGACGTGCAACTGAAAATTGACTACGGCAAAAAGATCGTGGTTCCGCAGGATGCGATCCTGAACTCCGGCAACGAACAGACGGTCTTCGTTGCGCACGACGACGGCAGCTTCGAGCCGCGCAAGGTGACCGTAGGGCCGGCCCTTGACGGCAATGCGGTAGTCCTGTCGGGGCTGAAGGCGGGAGAAACCATCGTGACTTCCGGCAACTTCCTTATCGATTCCGAAAGCCGCATGAAGAGCGCTGCGGCCAGCATGCAGTGAAGGAGCGGGCCATGAGCAAATGCAGCCGCGGTCAGTGCAGTGCGAGGTATCAATGATTAACAAAATTATCGAATTCAGCGCCGGACACAAGTTTTTGGTGTTTCTTTTTGCCGGGGTTGCCGTCGCCCTGGGATGGCATGCGATGAAGAACACCAAGCTCGACGCCATTCCCGACCTCTCCGACACGCAGGTGATCGTCTATGCCAAGTGGGACCGTAGTCCCGACATCATGGAAGATCAGGTAGCTTACCCGATCACCTCCGCGCTGCTGGGCATGCCGAAGGTGAAAGACATTCGCGCCTTCTCCGACTTTGGCTTTTCGTACATCTATCTCATCTTCGACGAAGGCACGGACATTTACTGGGCGCGCTCGCGGACGCTCGAATACCTGAACTCGGTGACGCCGCGTCTGCCGAAAGGCGTCAACGTCGAGCTGGCTAAGGACGCCACCGCGGTCGGCTGGGTGTATCAGTACGCGCTGGTTGACGGCAGCGGGCAATACAGCCTGGAGCAGATGCGCAGCTACCAGGACTGGTATCTGCGCTACGCCCTGCAGTCGGTCGCGGGGGTGGCCGAGGTCGCGCCTATCGGCGGCTTCGTGCGCGAGTACCAGGTCAATATCGATCCGCAAAAGCTGCTCGGCTACAGGATTCCGATAAACATGGTCTCCGGCGCCATCCAGAAGTCGAACAACGAGGTCGGCGGCCGGCTGGTCGAATTCTCCAGCCGCGAGTACATGGTGCGCGGACGCGGCTACATCAAGTCGCTGGATGACATCCGCAACATCGTTGTGCTGGCCAATCCGCAGACGGGCACGCCGGTGCGGGTGGGCGATCTGGGCACGGTAACCTTCGGTCCGGACATGCGCCGCGGCGTCGGCGAACTGGACGGTCGAGGCGAAGCCGTAGGCGGCGTGGTGATCATGCGCTTCGGTGAAAACGCGCAGAAGGTCATCGAGCGGGTCAAGCAGAAGATCCATGACATTGAGCCGACGCTGCCGCCGGGACTGAAGATCGTCAACACCTACGACCGCTCCGACCTGATCGACCGCTCGGTCGACAACCTCAAGCACACGCTCATGGAAGAGCTGATCATCGTGAGCCTGGTGATCCTGATTTTTCTCTGGCATTTCCCGAGCGCGGTCATCCCGATCGTCACCATTCCGATCACCGTGGTGCTGGCCTTCATCCCCATGCAGATGTCGGGCATGACCGCCAACATCATGTCGCTGGGCGGCATTGCGGTGGCCATCGGCGCCATGATCGACGCCGCCGTGGTGGTGGTGGAGCAGACGCACAAGAAACTGGAGCACTGGAACGCGGAAGGACGTCCGGGCAGCTATCAATCGGTGATCGTCTCGGCGGTGAAAGAAGTTGGCGGCCCAAGCTTCTTCGCCCTGCTCGTGATCGCCATCTCGTTCCTGCCGGTCTTCGCCCTGGAAGCGCAGGAAGGCCGCCTGTTCAAGCCTCTGGCGTTCACCAAGAATTTTTCCATGGCGATTGCCGCCTTGCTGGCCATCACGCTTGATCCGGCGATGCGGTTGCTGTTCACCCGCGTGGAGAACTTCAACATCCGGCCAAGGTGGTTGGGGCGAATAGTGAACGGCATCCTGGTAGGCAAGATCCACGGCGAGGAGAACCACCCCATCAGCCGGCCGCTGATGAAGGTCTATCACCCGGTGGTGGAATTCGTGCTTCGGCACCGCTGGCTCACCATTGCAGGCGCGTGTCTCGCCATGGCTGTAACGGTTCCCATTCTCACCGGGCTTCCGGCCATTCCGGCGATTGGGTTCAACGGAACTGCCAGCAAGATTGGTTCGGAGTTCATGCCGCCGCTGGACGAGGGTACGCTGCTGTACATGCCCACCACGCTTCCGGGAATCTCCGTGGCCGAAGCTTCGCGCCTGCTGCAAACCCAGGACAAGATCATCAAGAACTTCCCCGAGGTTGAGCGTGTCTTTGGCAAGGCAGGCCGTGCCGAGACCGCGACCGATCCGGCGCCGTTCTCCATGATGGAAACGGTGATCGTGCTCAAGCCGCAGGAGCAATGGCCCAGGCGCGAGACCTGGTATTCGAAGTGGGCGCCGGCGCCGCTGGCGGATTTCCTGCGGCGCTTCTGGCCTGACCATAAGAGCACGCAGGAGCTTGTCTATAGCCCCGGCGGTCTGAACGAGGCGGTGGCCATGCCGGGAGTCGCCAATGCCTGGACCATGCCCATCAAAGCGCGCATCGACATGCTGACGACCGGCATTCGCACGCCGGTCGGGATCAAGGTGCTGGGCTCCGACCTGGGCGAGATCGAGCGCGTCGGGACGGAGATCGAGCAGGCGCTGAAGGGTATTCCCGGAACGGCCAGCGCCTTCGCCGAGCGCACGGTGGGCGGATACTTCTTGGATTTCGACCTCAAGCGCGACCAACTCGCCCGCTACGGCCTGACGGTTGAGGATGCGCAGAATGTGCTGGTCTCGGCGGTGGGCGGCGATCAGGTCAGCACGACCGTCGAAGGCCGCGAGCGCTATCCCATCAACGTTCGCTACATGCGCGACTATCGCAGCGACATCGGCGCGCTCCAGCGGGTGCTGGTCAGCACGCCCTCGGGCGCGCAGATTCCGCTCGCCCAGATCGCCGACATCCGCATGAAAACCGGGCCCGGCATGATTCGCGACGAGAACGGACGCTTGAGCGGCTACGTTTACGTAGACGTTGCCGGCCGTGACATCGGCAGCTACGTTCAAGACGCGAAAAAAGCCGTTGCCGAGGCGGTGAAAGTGCCAGCCGGTTACCAGCTCGTCTGGAGCGGCCAGTACGAATACATGCAGCGGGTCCGCGAACGCCTGAAGCTGGTGGTGCCGGTCACGTTGTTCATAGTTTTCCTGCTGCTGTACTTCAACACGGGATCGGCGGTAAAGACCTGCATCATCCTGCTGGCTGTTCCCTTCTCCGCCATCGGCGCGGTGTGGTTCCTCTACCTGCTGCATTACAACATGAGCATCGCCGTTTGGGTCGGGCTGATAGCCCTGCTTGGGGTGGACGCCGAGACCGCGGTCTTCATGCTTCTTTACCTCGACCTCGCTTATCGCGAGGCGCAGCAACGGGGAGAGATGCGCAACTGGAACGACCTGCGCCAGGCGATTGTCAATGGCGCCGTCAAGCGGCTCCGCCCCAAGGTAATGACCGTGGCTTGCATGCTGTTCGGCTTGCTGCCCATCATGTGGTCCGCCGGCGCCGGGGCAGACGTGATGAAACGTATCGCGGCGCCAATGATCGGCGGAATCCTCACCTCGTTCGTGATGGAGCTGATTGTCTATCCGCCGATCTTTGCCATCTGGAAATGGAACTGGGAGCTCCACCCTGCGCTGCGGAAGAAGCCCCGGCTTGAACTCGAGGAGGTTACGCATGCGTAGCTTCCACTTCGGCCGATTTTTTGGAGGGTGCCCCACGTCCCGCCCTGCTTTTGGGCTGACGTGGGGCCTTTCCCCAGATCACCGCCGACCGGGGTCCCCAGCAAACACCGTTGTTGCGTTTGCTGGGGTGGTAATAGCGCGGCGCGGAACCTGGCGCACCCAGGCGCTAATACTAAGCCTCACAATCCTGATCGCCGCCACCCCGGCAACCGCGGCGCCTGCTGGGGGCGAGCAGTTCGAGCAACTTCATAAGGAGCTGGAGCTGCGTGTCGCTGAAATTCTGGCGGCGCCACCCGCGCCGACCTCGGAGTTGGATTTTCGCGGGCAGTACCAGAAGGAGGGGAGCGCGGCACTCAGCCGGGCAGCCATCCGCGTCCGGCGCTTGCTGCCGCTTATCGCGCCCATCCTTCGCCAGGAAGGCGTACCGGCGGATTTCGGGGCCGTGGTGCTGGTGGAAAGCGGCGGACTGCCGGGCGCGCTCTCTGCCAAAGGCGCGCGCGGTCTCTGGCAATTGATGCCCGCAACCGCACGCCGCTACGGGCTGGAGGTCAGCGCCGAACAGGATGACCGGCTGGATCTGGAAAAGTCAACCTGCGCCGCCGCCCGATATTTGCGCGACCTGCTCGCCCAATTCGGCGATTGGGAGCTTGCCCTGGCCGCATACAACGCCGGCGAGCAGGCGCTAGTCCGCGCCCTAGTTCACGCCAGGGTGGAACAGCGGCATCTGCCGGGGACCCCGCCAAGTAGCAACTTTGCTTCCGTCAGCATCTATCTGCCTGCGGAAACTCGATCCTACGTGCCGGCGGTAGCTAGCGCAGTTCAATTCCTGATAACCGGGGGCCAGGAACACCCAGGCAAAGCCCTGGTGGTCTTCGCCGAGGCGCGCTTTTAGCCGTGAAGGGGCTACATCCAAAGCTGTGCTCGGCGGATGACGCTCGAAATTTGAAATTAATGCCGAAGAGATCCCTCGCTGTGCTCAGGATTTCGCCTGCGGGCTCCCGCTTCGCTCACGCCCGCAAAACGGCTCAACTTGAAACTTAATCAGCAACTAAGGAGCTCAAATCATGAAGAAAATCGTATCCACTCTATTAGGCACCATTCTTCTTTCTGCAACCGCAGCCTTGGCTGCCACGGGAACGCTCACCGGAACATTGACCGACTCAATGTGCACCAAGGGAAAGCACATGATGCCGGGCAAGAGTGACGCCGAGTGCATTCGTGAATGCATCAAGGCGGGCGCCAAATGGGCCCTGGTGAGCGAAGGCAAGGTCTACACTCTCCAGGGTGGAGATAAGGCGAAGCTCAACGAGCTGGCCGGCAAGCGCGTCAAGGTGACGGGCGATGTCAAGGGGACCAACGTCGCGGTGACCCAGATCGCGAGCGCCAACTAGCGCAATCCCTCAGTTGGTGGTGATTATTCGCAGCCAAAGAATTCGGCCACCCGGCGCAGTTCGGTAGTGCGGCCGTAGTCGGGCAAGCTGTTGAGGAAGACCCGCCCGTACTGCTTCTTGAGAATGCGATTATCCAGCAGAACCAGCACGCCGCGGTCGTGCAGCGAGCGTATCAGGCGTCCAAAGCCCTGCTTGAGGGCGATGACCGCCGCCGGCACCTGGTACTGGAAGAAGGCATTGCCGCCCGCCTCGTCGACGGCGCGAATGCGCGCCGCCACTACCGGGTCGTTGGGCACCGCGAACGGCAGGCGGTCGATGATGACGCAGCTCAACTGCTCGCCTTGCACATCCACCCCCTGCCAGAAGGAAGCGGTAGCGAACAGCACGGCGTTGGGGCTGGCGCGGAACTCCTCCAGCAGCGCATTCTTGGGGGCGGTCCCCTGGAGCAGCAGCTTGTACTCCAGCTCCCCGAGCAGGCGCTCGTGCACCTGGTTCATCTGGGCATGGCTGGTGAACAGGCAAAAGGCGCGCCCGCGGGTGATCTCCAGTACCTGGCGTATACGCGCGGCCGCCTGCTCGGCAAAGCCGGGTTCCCGTGGGTCGGGCAGGTCCGGGGGGACGTAAAGCAAGGCCTGGTTCTCGTAGTCGAAGTGCGAAGCGACCACTAACTCGCGGGCGTTCTGAATTCCCAGCCGCTGGCGAATATAGTCAAAGCCGCCGCTCACCGCCAGGGTGGCCGAAGTCAGCACCGCCGTTTCGATCGGCTCGAAAACCGTCTGCCGCAGGATCTGGGAGACATCGATCGGAGTGGCCTGAAGAAAAACATGCTGCTGGCGCGCGCCGTGACGGGTGCCCCCGCCTTTCACCCCATCACGCGCAACACCGGCGCGTGCCGGGGACCCCGAGGCGCGCCGCTCGATCCAGTAGACCGTGTTGCGCTCGCTCGACTCCAGCAGGAAACTGAGCTGCACCCGCAGCTCTTCCGCCCGGCGCACCAGGCGGAAAACCTCGTCCGGCTTGCTCTTGAGCCCCTGCAATTCCAGGCCAAGCTGCGCCAGCCCGGCCTCGAGGGCGATGAACTCGTCGCCGCTCTCTTCCAGGAATTCGCGGCGGTTCTGGAATTCGAAGCGTCCTTCTCCGGCCGGCAGCACGGAGAAGAACAACTGCGACCGCTCCCGCACCCGCCTGGTTGCCGCCGCCAGCGAAGGCGAGCCGATGGCGTGGCGCTGCAGCGTCAGCTCCACGTCGCGCAGCAGGTCTTCCACCCGCAGGTTGCTAACGGTAATTCCGAAGTAATTGCTGGCGACGTCTTCCAGTTCATGCGCCTCGTCGAAGATGACCACACCGGCCTCGGGCAGGACGCCGGCGTCGGGCGCTTCCTCCGCCGCCTGCTTCACCGCCAGATCGGCGAAGAACAGGTGGTGATTGACGATGACCACGTCGCTTTCCGCGGCCCGCCGCCGCATCTCGGTGATGAAGCAGCGCTCCCACTGCTGGCACTTGGCGCCGAGACAGTTCTCCGAGCGCGCATCCAGCCGCGGCCACAGTTGGCTGCTCTCGGGCAGCCGCGCCAGCTCGGCGCGGTCTCCGGTCCCGGTCGTCTTCTCCCATTCGCTGATGGCGCGGTAATGGTCGATCTCCTCCAGACCGGTCAGGATGGGCGCATCCGACAGGTCGTAGAGCTTCTTCCGGCACAGGTAGTTGGCGCGGCCTTTCATGTAGCAGACGCGCAGCCCAACCCGGCCGGACTCGGGTGCGGCGCTCCTGGCGTTGCTAACAATCCCCGGCTTTCCCCTCGCTGAGGTGGAACTTCCGCCTAGCTGTTGCGCCGCAGAGAATGCCTCTTCCAGGAATGGAACGTCCTTGAAAAAGAGCTGCTCCTGCAGGGTCTTGGTGCCGGTGGAAATAATCACCCGTTTGCCCGAGCGCAGCACGGGAACCAGGTAGGCGAGCGTCTTGCCTGTACCGGTGCCGGCCTCGACAATCAGGTGGCGCCGCTCGGCCAGCGCCTGCTCGATGGCCTGCGCCATGGCAAGCTGCCCGCGGCGGAATTCGTACGCCGGATGCGTGCGCGAAAGGACCCCGCCGGGGCCGAAGAAACTGTGCAGCGTCCCTGCGGGCAAACCTGCGGACTGGGATGGAGTGGTCAAGAGAATCTGGTTGATGATAACCCCGGAAATGATTGCCTGACAGCGCAGAATAACTGCGGCCTACCACAACTCTAACGACAAGCCCTCAACCGCCTCGAAGTGCGAATCGCGCGTGGCCAGTGTAAGTCCGTGTTGTTGGGCCAGAGCCGCAATCCAAACATCATTTTCGGGAATGGGCGTGCCCTTTCCGCGAAGGCGGTTTTTCACGACCGCATAGGCGGCGGCAGTGCCCCGGTCGCAATCGAGAACGACCAGCTCGCGAGCCAAATCATCGAGCCGCGCCAGATTCTGCTCAACCCGAATCGAAGCCAGCGCACCATACCTCAGCTCTCCCAGCACAGGCACGCAAAGGAAAACTTCATGCTGCTGCCGCAGGCGGTCCATAACGCCGGGATCGCCTGCGAACAGCGCGATCAGCACGTTCGTATCCGCCAGCACCTTACCATTCATTGCGGTCCACTCGCTCACATCCGGAGCCGATCGCCTCAGACATTTTTTGCAGATCGAATGCCGAAATAGCGCCGGCAAACTTCAACAGGAGCGCAGGGCTGTTTGACCCGCCGCCCGAGGGCGGCCTGCGAATGTAATCCTCCAAGTACCAATCCACCAGTGGCCTATACTTGGGCGGTAACTGATCTTTGTCGGGGTGGGTCTTTCCTTTTCGCTCCGGGTGGGTGGGATCGCCAGGACGATATAGCCTTCGCCGGCCACGCGCCGTCTCGTGTAGCATACGATACTGAGCGGGGCTACGCGGATTTGACGCCACGCAGTGGCTCACGATGTGATGCCAGACTCCTGGCCGGAGCCGGGCTCCTGGCCGGGGGTCTAGAAATTCCGGTTCCGCTTTAGCGCGGTTATGGATTTCTTTGAGCGGAAAGTCTTCCGCCTCCGGGTGTTCTCTGTGGAGAAGTGCGGTGGCGATCCAGGCCTCGTCAGCTACTCGTATCGGCATGGTTTGAACTTCCTTACAGGTTATTAGCTTTTACTTTGATTATATTAGATCATTTTTTGGATCTTATCAAGGAAATTTTTGATCTGCGCTAACCCAACCCCGCTGGTGGTTATTGTCGGCCGGCCGAATGTCGGCAAGAGCACGCTATTCAACCGCCTGGTGGGCTGGCGGCGGGCGATCGTCGGCAACGAACCGGGGATTACCCGCGACCGCCTCTACGGCGAGGCCCACTGGCGCGGACGCCGTTTTCGCGTGGCTGATACCGGCGGCATCATTCCGGAGGAGAAGGAGCTGATTCCGGCCGAGATCTTTCGCCAGGCGCGGGTCGCCCTGCAGGAAGCTGCGGCGGTGGTGATGGTGGTGGACGCGCGCACCGAACTGGCCGCTCCTGACCTGGAGCTGGCGCGCCTGCTGCAGCGTACCGGCAAGCCGCTGTTCCTGGCGGTGAACAAGGTCGATTCGCCCAAGCAGGAGCCCGAGGTCGAGGAATTCCGCCGCCTGGGTATCCGCAACCTCCTGCCGGTCTCGGCCGAGCATAGCGACGGCGTGGCTGAGCTGCTGGATGCCATCCTGGAAGTGATCCCCAGTATTCCCGAGGAGCCGGAGACCGCTTCCTCCGCGCACTCCCGCGCCTCTCGCCGGAAGGGCCAGCGTGTTTCTCTCCCGGATGATGATTCTGAGGAACGTAGAGACCCCGCCCGGACAGACGCGGCTTCTTCCAGGGACCTTGAAGGAGCTGCCGTTCCCGCGCCCGACGATTCTGACGCTGGCGAGTTCGTCCCGGAGGAAGCTGCCGCCGAGATCAAGGTGGCGATTATCGGGCGGCCGAACGTGGGCAAGTCGACGCTGCTCAACCAGCTGGCGGGAAGCCAGCGGGCCATCGTCTCGCCGGTTGCCGGGACCACTCGCGACGCGGTTGATGAGGTCGTGGAGCGCAACGGTCAGAGGTACCGCTTCATCGACACCGCCGGGATTCGCCGCAAGGGCAAGACCCGGCTGATGGCCGAAAAACTCTCGGTCGTCATGGCACGCAAGCACCTGGAGGCCGCGGACGTGGTGCTGATGATGATCGACGCCGTCGAAGGCGTCTCCGCCCTGGACGCCACCATCGCCGGCTATGCCCACGAAAGCGGACGCTCGCTTATCCTGGTGGTCAACAAATGGGACTTGGTCACCACAAATCGCCTGGATGGCAGGCCGGCGGACAGTCGCATCTTCGAGCAGCAGGCGCGCCGCGCACTGAAGTTCCTCGACTACGCCCCCATGCTGTTCATCTCCGCCAGCAGCGGCCGCAATGTTGAAAAGGTAT
>JBEKQR010000079.1:0-12877 GCA_049519515.1 Candidatus Korobacteraceae bacterium | reverse complement strand
CTCGCCTAGCTCGGGATTTCGCCTGCGGGCTCTCGCTTCGCTCACGCCCGCAAAACGGCTCAACTTGAAAGTTGAAACGGGAAACTGGAAACTATGGTCTATGGATGCCACGCACAATTCGATGTCCGCCCTGCCGCCGGGAAGTCCAGCACCCGATTTCAATCTGCCGCTTACCAGCGGTGGAGAGTTCCGGCTGAAGCAGGCGCTGATCAAGGGACCCGTCGTGCTTGCTTTCTTCAAGATTAGCTGCCCGGTCTGCCAGTACTCTTTCCCTTTCTACGACCGCCTGGCGCGCCTGCTTGAGCCGATAGGCGTCACCGTGGTTGGCATCTCGCAAGATGATGAGCAAAACACAGCCACGTTTCGGCGTACCCTGGGCCTGAGCCTGCCCATTGCTCTGGATGCCAACGATTACGCGGTTTCGCGCGCTTATCGCCTCACCAACGTTCCTACCGTGTTTGAGATTTCGCCGGAAGGCCAGATTGTGGCCTGTGTCGTGGGCTGGTCGAAATCGGAGATCGAGGCGATCCATGCCCGGCACATGAAGCCGGAAGCCAAAGCGGAGCCGCTGTTTCATCCCAACGAGCAAGTGGCGGAGTTTCGGCCTGGCTGAACCTCGCGTGGCTGACCCCCAGGTGGGGGTATGGAGAGACCAGCGCAGGTTAGGAGCGCCGTAAGTGGGCGCCAAGCCAGCGGGCAGTGCGACGGCAGCTAGTCCCGTGATCGTGATAATGTTTCGGGTGTAGTCGAAGAGCGCACATTTCAACCTGGCCTGGCAATGCCCTTGTTCTCGCTATTTCATCGCGCCTCGCTAGCCGACCACGCCCGGCAGATGCATCTGAGCGGCTACCGTCCTTCGGTGCAGCTCCGTGATCTCATCCTGGGCGTCGATAATCTGCGGCACGACGTATTTCTCAGCCCCAAGTTCACGGAAGTAGCCCGCGCTCATATTTCCGTGCTGATCTCTTACCACGGGGCGGTGCACGATCTGCTCGCCCCGGAGAGCTCGGATCCGCTGCGCCGCCTGGCTCCCTCCTGGGCCGCGACCCCGCAAAGGCCCTCCGAGACCGCCGCCGAATTCAAGAAGAAAACGCTGGAGCTCGAAGTCGGCGGACTGAACCTGGCGCGCCGCCAGGGAAACCTCTACCAGGACCTTCTGCTGCGCCTGGCGGTGATCAAGTTTCTGCGCGAGGAGCTGAATGCGCAGTACACGCAGACCCTGGAGCGCTGCCGTTCCAAATTGCGGGCGCTCGATGGCCCCGCCCATAGCAGCTTCGGGCTGCAGACGCGCGAGCGCTTCCTGCAATTCCAGCTCAACAAGCGCAGCGTGCTGCGCAAGTGCGGGGAAGACCTCTATGAAACCCTGCGCCAGATCGAAAAAGAAACCGTCGCGCCCATGCGGCGTTCGATGTTCGCCGAGTCGGAAAGCTCCAGCTATGACCTCTTTCTCAACCGGCTGATCTTCACCGACAACGGGCGCGACGATTTCCTCAAGGCGCGGCACTACGTCATGCTGGGCAACTACGAGCGCGACGCCGATCGCCTTCCCGTGCTGCAGGAGCTCGCTCGCAACTTCCTGCGCGGCCTTCTGCCCGCCGGCAGCTTCAGTTCGGAGGAAGAGCTCGACGGTTTTTTGAACGTGCCGGAGAACGCCCAGGAGCTGACGGGCGCCGGCGCGCCGCCTGAAGCAACCGAGAAGGGCAACAGCCAGCGCGCCGTGCTCGCCGCCTGGGTCGAGGCGCTGGAAACGGCTGCGGTCATGGAGCTTGTCCTGGCCGCTTATGAAGTGGTGCCGCTGCTGGCCGAGTACTCGCCGCTCATCAATCCGCAGCAGCTCAAGAACGCCCTCATCTCGCGCAGCGAGCGGGCGCGGGTGGAAGAGCTTTTGGCCGCCCACGGCAAAATCTCGCCGGCCAATTTCCAGACGGCCTTGAAACGCATCTCCACCTACGAGCGGGCGGAGCGGGCCAAGGTCGCGGGCCGCTTCATGGCGGATTTCCTGCGCTATAACCGCGATGTGCGCCGGCTGGAGGCGCTCAATGCCGCCATCGACCAGGTGAATTTGATCACCACGGAACGCATGCGGCAGCTTTCGGCGGTCAACTCCACCCTCTACGAATACCAACTTCCGGATGAGCAAAAGGCGGCCGACCAGCGCGTCCTGTCGCACGTCATCCTCAAGGCCGACGTGCGCGATTCCACCCGGCTGACGCGCACCCTGACCGAGCGCGGACAGAATCCGGCCTCCTATTTCAGCCTCGGTTTCTATGACCCGGTCAGCAAGCTGCTGTCCAAGTACGGAGCCAGCAAAGTCTTTATCGAGGGAGATGCCATCATTCTTGCCTTGCAAACGCGGGAAAACGAGACCGCTTTTTCCGTGGCCCGCGCCTGCGCGCTGGGGCGGGAGATTACCGCCATTGTGCAGGCCTTCCACCGGCAATCGAACAGCTTGCAGCTCCCCGCGCTGGAGCTGGGGATCGGCATATGCTACCAGGACTCGGCGCCGATGTACCTGCTCGACGGCAGCTCGCAAATCATGATTTCCGATGCTTTGAACCTTGCCGACCGGCTCTCAGCCTGCCAGCGCCGCACCCGCAAGCACTTGCAAGAGCGCAACCTTCCCTTTCATGTCTTCAGCTTCCAGGTGCCGGAAGCCCAGTTGGGCGCCCGCGAGGAAGTCTCGCTGCAATACAACGTCGGCGGCATCCAGCTCAGCTTGTCGGCATTTCAGCAGCTTCGCCGGGAGATTTCCCTGCAGAATTTCGAACTCGCCTTCCCCGGAATCTGGGGCGAGGAGCGGGTAACACTCTACCGCGGCGTGGTGCCGGTTACGGCGGATGTTTTCCAGACAATCGTGGTGCGCGAAGCGGTCGCAGCACTGGTGGATGTGCGCGATCTTTCCTTCCTGGGATGGACCGACCGCAGCTATTACGAAGTTTGCACCAGCGAGGAACCCATCGCGCGCGTCGAGCAGGCGTACACTCGGGCCACCGCAGGCTGAGCGGCTTGACGGTAGCGCTGGTCCCGCAGTGCGGGACCGGCTGTCCGGGAGGCGTCCACGCCCGCCGTATCTGCTACGTTTTCGCCGTGCCTTCGGTCGAGATGACGGCTCTTTCGAAAATTGGAATACATTGTTGAGAAGGAGTGTTAGCCCCTAACAACTCCTGCTTCCCTCTGGCTGCTAAAATCAAAGCTTAGAGTAGCCGTATGTTTGAGAACCTTACCGAAAAGCTGCAACGCGCGTTTAAGAATCTTCGCGGGCAAGGCAAGCTGAGCGAGGAGAACATTGCCGAGGCCATGCGCGAGATCCGTCTCGCCCTGCTCGAGGCCGACGTCAATTTCAAGGTCGTCAAGGAGCTGATCGACCACATCCGCGAAAAGGCGCTGGGCCAGGAGGTCATGACCGCGCTGTCGCCGGCCGAGCAGGTGGTGAAGATCGTCCGCGACGAACTCATCGAGCTGCTGGGACGCGACACGGCGCGCGTCAAGTTTGCCTCCCAGCCTCCCTCGGTGATCCTCATGGCCGGCCTTCAAGGCTCGGGCAAGACGACCACCTCCGGCAAGCTCGCCTCCTGGCTCAAGAAGGGCGGGCACCGGCCGATGCTGGTCTCGGTGGACGTCTACCGTCCTGCCGCGCGCGAGCAGTTGCGGGTGGTGGCCAAGGCGATTGGGGCGCACATCTACGAAGGCAGCGTTGCCGAAGCCAATACCGCCGCCGTCGAGCGGCTGGCCAAGGAGGCGCGCAAGGAGGCAATCAACGGTGGCTGCGACGTGCTGATCGTCGATACCGCCGGCCGTCTGCACATCGACGAGCAGTTGATGGAGGAGATGCAGTCACTCAAGCGCCTGCTGAATCCGCAGGAAATCCTGTTCGTGGCCGACGCCATGACCGGACAGGACGCCGTCAACTCGGCCAAGGAGTTCCACGAAAAGCTGACCCTCACCGGCGTGGTGCTGACCAAGATGGATGGCGATGCCCGCGGCGGCGCGGCCCTGTCCATCCGCAGCGTCACCGGACAGCCCATCAAGTTCCTCGGCGTGGGCGAGAAATACGATGCCCTGGAGCCCTTCCATCCGGACCGCGTCGTCGGCCGCATCCTGGGCATGGGCGACATCCTCTCGCTCATCGAGCAGGCCGAGGAAAAGCTCGACAAACGGAAATCCCAGGAGTTCGCCCAAAAGGCGCTCAGCGGCGGCGGCTTCTCGCTGGAGGACTTCCGCGACCAACTGCGGCAGGTGAAAAAGCTCGGCTCGCTGCAGTCTATCGTCGGCATGCTTCCCAAGATCGGACCGCTGGCCAACATACACCAGGTGGCCGACAAGGTAGACGACAAAGAGATTTCGCGCGTGGAGGCGATCATCAACTCCATGACCGCCTACGAGCGCGAGCACCACGAGGCCATCAACGGCTCGCGCCGCAAACGTATCGCCCGCGGCTCCGGTACCACTGTCCAGGAAGTGAACCACCTGCTGCGCCAATACGCGCAGATGCGCAAGATGTTCAAGAGCATGGGCAAGCCCAGCTTCGCCCGGCGCATGGCGGGAATGAAGCTGCCAGGAATGTGAGCCAAAAACGGCACGCCCCGCCTCTGTAGCCAAGCGGGGCGCCGGTTAGCTGTTTGGTTTGGCCTGAGGCAGGTC
The DNA here is from genome assembly GCA_049519515.1 of Candidatus Korobacteraceae bacterium. Classification (GTDB taxonomy): domain Bacteria; phylum Acidobacteriota; class Terriglobia; order Terriglobales; family Acidobacteriaceae; genus CAWBRT01. Next base: position 8,236 of record JBEKQR010000079.1, on the reverse strand, counting down.
GCGCTCCAGCTCTGGCGTCCGCGACCCAATGCGCGGAAAACCAGGCCTTTTTCGAGGCATCCCAGAAAACGGAAAAAGCGGCGTTTCCGGGAACCCCACTCGACCCTGCGACAGACTCCTAAAAGCTGCTGGAATCTGGCGAGTTGTGTTTAGAGCGGAACCGCCCTAAGCCTCAGCCACCTCACTAGTCAGATGTTTGCTACAGTCTGAAGAACTTTTATCCATCGGACCACCTCCTTTCCAGTGTTGAGCCCATCCTAGCGCGGGATCCCGCTGTTGTCAAAAGCAGCAACGTTAGAATTTTTGATTTTTGATTTCAGATTTTTTGATTTCTGATCTTGTTCAGTAGTTTGATCCTGCTGCGGCTACTCCGTCCGCGCGTAGAAGGTGCGTGCGTGGCGAACTTGAAGTGCGTTCATCGCAATCAAAAATCTGAAATCAAAAATCCCAAAATCTGAAATGCTTCACCCTTTCCAGGTGTAGGCTCCCGGCTGCGGCAGTCCGATGTGCTGCAGCACGCGATTGACGAAGGCGCGCGCCATTTCCTCCAGCGAGGCGGGTTGATTGTAGAAGGTAGGAATAAGGGGGTAGATGGTCGCCCCGGCGTCATTGGCCAGCAGCATGTTCCGCAGGTGTATGCGGTTCAGCGGCGTCTCGCGCACGCACAGCACCAGTGGCCGCCGCTCCTTGAGGCAAACGTCGGCGGCGCGTCCGATCAGCTCAGAGGCAATGCCGTTGGCGATCTTGGCGAGGGTTCCCATCGAGCAGGGAATCACCACCATGGCATCCACCGGGTAGGAGCCGCTGGCAATGTTCGCCCCTATATCGGTGTTGCTGTGCTGCCGGAACTTCTTCGACTCGCGTCCGAGCAACTGTCCGACGAGGTTCTGGCGGTCGCGGAGCTCCACCCCAGCACGCGCAGAAAACGACGCGTGCTGGGGACCCCGCAGCTCTTCGGCCATGACTCGCAATGAATTGCCGTAGGCGACAAAGTTCACCTCGGCGACCCGCCGATCGGCTTCCAAGGTGAGCAGCATCTGCTTGAGGAAGATCGAGCCGCTGGCGCCGGTGGTCGCAATCGTCAGCTTCCGAGCCTCCGGGTTTTTCGATTGCGGCATCGAAATACGATAGAGCCTTGCCTGCAACTCTGCAAGCCAAGTCGCTGTCGGGTTTATGGACACGGGAATCCATCTGTATTTGCGCCAGCGGAGAAGCGCCGCCCAGCTCTACGCCGTATCGCAAGTAGAAAGGGAAATCCGGGCGGTTGACCCGCACAGCCGGCGCAAGTACATTCGCGAGTTTGCCGAGGCCTTTCAGAGCTATAGCGCTTTGGTCTCCCGCTCCGAGCTGATGGCGGAGCTGCTGCGGGCAGACGTGCTGCTGGTGGCCGATTACCATGCTCTGGCTGCTTCACAGCAGTATGCGGCCACGCTGGTCCAGCAGCTCTCTTCTGGCACCCCATCAAACGCAAAAACGGCGTTTGGTGGGGATCCCGGTAATTCCACCCCATCAAACGCAAAAACGGCGTTTGATGGGGACCCCGGTAATTCCACCCCATCAAACGCAAAAACGGCGTTTGATGGGGACCCCGGTAAGCCGCGGCCGGTGGTGTTGGCCCTGGAGGCTATCTACATGCGCGATCAGCGAATTCTTGACGAATGGCAGAATGGCCGGATAGAAGATTGCGAGCTGCGCGAACGCATTCGCTACGACCGGCAGTGGGGGTTCAGTTGGGAGCCGTTTCTGCGCTTGCTGAAGGCCGCGCGCTCGGCCAACGTCCGCGTGTACGGCCTGGATTGCGTTCCCCGGGGTGACCTGCGCCGCATTGCCACGCGCGACGAGCGCGCCGCCGGGCGCATCGCGGAGATTGCCCGGCTATTACCGCAGGCCCGCATCGTGGTGCTGTTCGGGGAGAGCCACATGGCTCCGCAGCACCTGCCCGCCGAGATCAAGCGCAGGCTGCCGGCGGTACGCATCTTGACCCTGCTGCAGAACGTGGACCCGCTCTACTGGGAAGCCGAGGGCAAAACCGGAGGACAGGCCGAGGCCGTCCGCGTCAGCGATGACGTGCTCTGCGTCTTCAGCGCCACTCCACTGGAAAAATACGAAAGCTACCGGCAATGCCTGGCGAGCTGGAAGGAGGGGCGTCCTGCGGCGCTCGACCTCACGCCTTCCTTCTACAACGTAATATCGGCGCTCTCGCGCATCCTGGGAATTGACGGGGCCCAGAGCGATCGCTTGCCCTATGTGGCTGACCTGCTGCCGGGTGTCAGCATTGGCCCGTCTGCCGGGCACTTTCTGCCCGTGTTGCAGCGCCGGATTGGCGATCAACTGCGGGTGCAAGAGCTGCTCAGCCGCATCGAGCGCGAGGGCTGCGCTTACTGCGTCGAGACCAACTCCATCTACGCCCAGCGCTTCGAGTTGTCCAGCGCCGCCGCGGCTGCCGCTCGCTTCGTTCATGCCGCCTGCAGCGGACTGCTGGAGACGCAATCCGGGCCCGCCGGCCTGGCGTACGCAACCCCGGAGGACCGCTTTTACGCACTCTGCCTGAGCGAGGCGATAGCCGACCTGGGAGCGCGGATTCTGCATCCCGGGCGCCGCTTCGTGGAAGAGCGCGAGCTCTATGCCCACTTCCGCCGCCAGTTGCCCGCCGAGTTTTCCTTCAGCTACCGCGACTACGTGCGCATGATCGACCTGGTGATGCTCCATAGGGACTTCGAATGCAATGCCCACCTCTACCGCCATATCCCCGCGCTGATCCGCGAAGGACGCTCCTACACCGGAAGCAAGCTGCGCTTTGTCGCCTCGCTGCTGGGACAGTTTCTGGGAGCCCGCTCGTACCAGGCATATTTGAAGGGCGGGGTGAACCGGCGGTATCTGCGTTCCTTGTATTTCCGCCGGCTGGAAAAGCCGGGTGAACCCAAGCTGGCCTACTTTCAATTGGCCCGCCGGACCCGCAGCCGCCAGCGGCGGCTGGCAGCGTAGACCATTGAAGATTGCAGATTTCAGATTGCAGATTGAGAGAAGGCTGTGTTTAACAGGGACAGCAAGGTCCCAAGCAAGAGAGCTCAGTATGGCATCAATCTTCAATCTTAAATCTGCAATCTTCAATCTGCTAAAGTGAAGCAGTGAAGATCGAACGTATAAAGGAATTGCTGGAACAGGTTCGCGGCGGGCGGACCTCCCCGGACGAGGCGCTGGAGCAGCTCAGGGACCTGCCCTTCGAGGACCTGGGCTTCGCCAAGATCGACCATCACCGGGCGTTGCGCGCTGGCATGCCGGAGGTGATCTTCGGCCCCGGCAAGACGCCCGACCAGACCGTGGAAATTTTTTCCCGGCTCTCGCTTCGCGGCCACAATGTGCTGGCCACGCGGGTTTCTCCCGAGCAGGCGTCGGCGGTGCTGGAGCGCATGCCGCTGGTATCGCACAATCTGCTCGCCCGCACACTTACTCTGAAACAAAACGATGCTCTGCTGGGAAAAGGAAGCATCGTGATCGTCTCGGCGGGCACCAGCGACACCCCAGTGGCGGAAGAGGCGGCCGTTACCGCCGAAATCATGGGAAATTGCACGGAGCGCATCTACGATGTCGGGGTGGCCGGGCTGCATCGTCTGCTGACCCACCGCGAATCGCTGCAGCGCGCCCGCGTATTGATCGTCTGCGCCGGCATGGAGGGCGCCCTGCCCAGCGTGGTGGGAGGGCTGGTCGGGGTGCCGGTGATCGCCGTCCCCACCAGCATTGGCTATGGAGCCGCCTTCGGCGGGCTGACCGCTTTGCTGGCCATGATGAATTCCTGCGCGTCGAATGTCTCGGTGGTCAATATCGATAATGGCTTTGGCGCGGCCTACGTAGCCAGCCTGATCAACCGGCTGTAGCCAATTCCCGAGGTTAGCGCCGAGCCGGGTTTGCCATGGACTGCGATGAAAATCCCCAGCCGTGTTGGCCCCTTAGTGCCAACCCAAAATTCCAGCATAGCTTGTAGAATGGCGCGTGGCGCTTAGCAAGGAAAATCCGCCTTTCGGACTGCCCAAGGGCTTCTCGTCATCGGCCTTCGTGCTCGCCACGCTGGCCAACCCGCGGGAAAAGTTCTGGGGGCGGCTGCTAGAAATCGATGTGCGTGGCGCCGTGGTGTGCGGCATCCCGCTGGACTCGTTCGAGGATTTTGTGCGCCAGTTGCGCGCCGGCGAAGCGGCAGTCCCCGTGGTCACCTTCTTCCCCATGCACCGCTTGCAGTCGCTTGAAGTGGAACGCTCCGACGGCGCCTTGCCCTCGCTGGCGGACCGCCTGCGGCAACAGACCGGCGCCGATCCGAAAAGGCTTTTTGCCGGCCGTCCGCGGGGCCCCCGGAAAACGCCGTTGTTGCGTTTGCCGGGGTGTAAGGCTGAGGTGCGGCCGTGAAATCGCAATTCTGGACTGCCCCCAACCAGATCACGCTGTTGCGCCTCATCTTCGTTCCCCTGGTGGTGATGAACGTAATGGATCGCCACTACAAGCTGGCGCTGGTCCTGTTCGTGCTTGCCGGCATCAGCGACGCCGTGGACGGTTTGCTGGCGCGCAAACTGCATCAGCAGACAATCGTCGGACAGTACATGGACCCGATCGCCGACAAGCTGCTGTTGACCTCGATGTTCCTGGTCCTTTCCTTCACCAAGCAAGTTCCCTGGAAGTTCACCGTGCTGGTTTTCAGCCGCGACCTTTCCATAGTGCTGGTGGTGGCCGTTCTTTACATCACCACCTCGATACGCGACTTCCGGCCCAGCATCTTCGGCAAGATCAATACCGGCTGCCAGGTGGCTGCGATCTTCTTCGTGCTGCTGTGGCGGGTCGATGCGCAGCCCTGGATCGCCACTGCGCGGCTGGTTTCCCTGTGGGCGACCTTCGGCTTTACCACGCTCTCGGGAATTCATTACATCATCCTCACCGGCGAGAAACTGCACGCCTCCGGCAGTAACCGCTCCGCACCCGCCCCGCCCCGCTGAGTTGACCATTGCGGAGCTGGCGCATCCGCTCCGAGGACACTGGTGCGTGCCAGGGCACACTTTTAGTCGTGCCCTGATGCGAATCGGCGGCGCAGTTAGGATAGCCCGTTAGAATTGCTCCAGTCGGAATGCAGCAAAGGTTTGATAAGCTATTTTCACGGTCTTTATTGATGAGCGGCGACAATAGCAGTTTTCGGCTACGGGTCACAATTGCCTTTGCCCTCGTATACGTCCTCTGGGGCTCGACGTTTCTCGCCATCGGGATTGCGGTGAAGCACATCCCGCCGGTTGTCTTGGGCGCGGTCAGGTTTTTAGTTGCCGGGGCGGTAATGCTGGTTTGGTGCGGGTTGCGCGGCAAGCGCGTGCGCTTGAGCCGGCACGAGTTCCTGCGGCTGGCCATGATCGGCATATTGCTGCTGTGTACCGGCAACGTGGTGCTGGGGCTGGCCGAAACCTACATCCCGACCGGCTTGGCGGCCTTGCTGGGGGCGGTTACGCCGTTGTGCTTTGTCGTCCTGGAGCGGCTCAGCCATCGCGGTGAACGCATAGGAAGGCGGGCGCTGGCTGGAATTCTGTTCGGGCTGCTGGGTGTCGCCGTGCTTTTGTGGCCCAGCCTGCGCGCCGGCCTGCACCTCGGGCACCGGGAGCTTTTCGGGGCGGCATTGGTGGTGTGCTGCAGCTTCAGTTGGGCCGCCGGCTCGATTCTCTCCAAGCGCTCGGCCTTGGAGGTTGATCCTCACACTGCCAGCGCCTGGGAGATGCTGCTGGGAGGATTGGTGAACCTGGTGGTCTCGTTCGCAACAGGCGGCCTGGGAGCGGCAGCCTGGACGCGAGAGGCCGTCTGGGCGGTCGCTTACCTGATCGTCGCCGGATCGTGGATCGGCTTTACCGCCTTCGTATGGTTGCTGCACCACGTTCCCACGTCGAAGGTGTCGACCCATTCATACGTGAATCCGATTGTGGCCGTGGTGCTGGGCTGGTTGATACTGCACGAGCAGATCACCGGCTATATCATTGCGGGGAGCGTGATTGTAGTGGTCAGCGTGATTCTGGTGACGACCGGCTCCAAGCGTCGGGTTCCCCCGGTTGCGGTGGAGGCGGAGCTGGCACTCGAGCTGGAGGCTGCCGAGGCGGCGGCCGAACGCGGCAAGCAGGAACTCGCCGGGGAGGCTGGCATCCGGGACAAGGGCTTCCTGGGAGAGCAAGCATGATCCGTCCCTACAAAGGCATAATGCCGAAGATATCGGATTCCGCTTACGTCGACCCCTCGGCCCAGGTCATAGGCGATGTGACGCTGGCTGAGAACACCAGCATCTGGCCGGGCGCGGTGCTGCGGGGTGATGTCAGCGCCATCCGCATTGGCGCCAATAGCAATGTCCAAGACGTCTCGGTGCTGCACGGATATGCCGTACACGGCTCTGCCCCCATCGCTGTGGAGCTGGGAGAGTGGGTCACCATCGGGCACGGCGCCACCCTGCACGCCTGCACGATCGAGGACCGCTGCATCATCGGAATCGGCGCCATCATCCTCACCGGCGCGCGCATTGGGCACGACTCGATCATCGCCGCCGGCGCGCTGATCCCGGAGAATACGACGGTCGAGCCCGGCACGCTCTGGGTGGGAGCGCCGGCAAAGTTTCGCCGCATGGTAACCGAGCAGGACAAGGAGAGTATCCTGATACACGCCCGCGTTTACGTGCAGCGCCGGCAGCAGTACCTTGCGGAGGCGGCCGGCGTGGCATCAGGTTTTCCCGCGAAATGAGCAATTCAAAAATGATCAAAGCCGTTCGCGGCACGCGCGATCTGTTGCCGCCTGAAACCGATCTGTGGAACTTTGTCGAGGCGCAGACTCGCGACGTGCTCCGCGCTTACAACTATCACGAGATCCGCACGCCGATCTTCGAAAGCACTGAGCTGTTCTCCCGCGGCGTGGGCGAGGAGACCGATATCGTCTCCAAGGAGATGTTTACCTGGGTGGACCGGGGTCGCGCCGCCAGCGAAAAGACACAATCACTCAGCCTGCGCCCGGAAGCTACTGCCGGCATCGTACGCGCCTATATCGAGCACGACCTCAACCGTACCGGCCTGCTGCAAAAGCTCTACATGATCGGGCCGATGTTCCGCCGCGAGCGCCCGCAGAAGGGCCGCTATCGCCAGTTTTACCAGATCGACGCCGAGATACTGGGACCGCCTTCGTCGGGCAGCGAGCTGCCCATCCACGACGCCGAGCTGCTGGAGATGCTTACCCTGCTGCTGGAGCGCGTCGGACTCAAGGGCTGGTCTCTGCAACTGAATTCGGTGGGCTGCCCCAACGATCGCCCGCGTTACAACGAAGCGCTACGCCTGGCGCTGGCCGGGGTGAAGGACCGCATGTGCCCCGACTGTCAGCGGCGGGCCGAGACCAACCCGTTGCGCGTGCTCGACTGCAAGGTTCCGGAAGACCAGCCGATCATCGAGAAACTGCCGAAGATCAGCCAATACCTCGACAAGGATTGCCAGCAGCATTTCGGCGAGGTGCGGGCGCTGCTCGACAGCTTGGGAATCCCCTACACCATTGACGAGCGCATGGTCCGCGGCCTGGACTATTACACGCGCACTACCTTCGAGTTCACCCACGGCGAATTGGGCGCGCAGAGCGCCGTGATCGGCGGCGGGCGCTACGACGGGCTTTCCGAGGCGCTCGACGGCCCCAGGACGCCAGCCATCGGTTTCGCCATTGGCGAAGACCGGCTGGTGATGGCCTTGCAAGCACAGGGTTCGCAACTAAGGCAGGCGCCGGCAGCCTATATCGCTCCGCTTGGCGCGGGGATGAATCGTCATGCCCTGAGGCTGGCGCGCGAGCTCCGGCAACAGGGCGTGTCCGTCGATGTGGGCGATGAGAGCTTCCGGCTGCGGAGAAGTTTCGAGGTCGCCGAAAAGCTGGGGGCGAAATACGCGTTGCTGGTGGGCGAGAATGAGGTCCTCAGCGGGAAATTCGCCGTCAAAAATCTCGCCAGCGGCGAGCAGGTGACGGTGAGCCGCGCCGAGCTGGCGCAGAAGCTGGCGCAGAAGTGAACTTGGAAGCTGTTTCATGACTGGTTTTTGAAGGGGCCTGGCTTTAGCCATGCCGTTCGAGCTAACAAAAATGCGGGCTTTAGCCCTGCGGGATTGATCCTCAGGGCCTAAAGGCCCATTGTTTTTCGGTTCTTTTCGGCGCGGCTGAAGCCGCGCCCCTTCAAAGATGGCATATGTTTTTGCTGGTCTTGCTCTAGATCAAG
>JBEKQR010000078.1:0-13154 GCA_049519515.1 Candidatus Korobacteraceae bacterium | reverse complement strand
ACAGGGGCGTTGCTGGGGAGCCGAAAGAAGAAAAGCTAGAGCAGTTCTCAAATAGCTGTTAGCCGTAACTTGGGTGTCATGTTGAGCGGCTCCACAGGAGACGCGAAGCATCCGCATGCACTCACTCCGCTCCGCGCCGTGTGGAGTTTCCTATAAAAACCTTTAACTCCGTTTTTCCACCGGCAGTAGTGGGATGCTTCGGCCCGCCACCCCGGCGGGCCTTGATGACATCCCGAGAACGGATACGGTCAATCCGGAAGCCACGCCAATCTCTAAGAATCTGTCCAAGAACTGTGAATTGCTAGAGCAGTTCCTTAGAAGCTATATCCGAACATGAGCGCAAGCGGTACGCTGCGGGTGGCGATCTCCGCAGATAAAAGCATATGCCGCGAGCGTATTCCGACGATTTGCGCTGCAAGATTCTGCAGGTCTACGACCGTAGCGATGTGGGTTTGCAGGAACTGGCCGAACAGTTTGGCGTGAGTTATGGGTACACGAAGAAGATTCGGCGACAGCAGTTGCGCTCTGGACAGATGGAGCGGCCGGCACAGTCGCGCTATGGCCCGGTGAGCCGGATAACCGTGGAAATCCAAGAACAGCTCCGCGCCGACCTGCGGCGGCAGCCCGACTTGACCTTGGCGGAATTGGGCGCGCATCTGGAACAAAGCCAGCGCCTGCGGTTGAGCAAGACCCGCTTGTGGGAAGTGCTCCTCCGGCTGGGATGGCGGCGTAAAAAAAATCGCTCCACGCCGCCGAGCAGGACAGCGAAGAAGGCCGGCAACGTCGGCAGGCGTGGCGCGACCAAATAAACCAGGTTCATCCTCGGGATCTGGTGTTTCTCGACGAGAGCGGCGTGACCACCGAGATGACACGCCGCTATGGACGCGCCCCGCAGGGTGAGCGGGTGCGCGAAGGCGCGCCCGCGGGACACTGGCATACGCTAACCCTGCTGGGAGCAATCACCGTCGAGGGCCTGCTCGCCACCATGACCGTCGAATCCCCCACCGACAGCGATGTCTTCCTCGCCTATCTGGAACAGGTGTTATGTCCCCGCCTGCGTCCCGGCCAAGTGGTGGTCATGGACAACCTGTCCGCCCACAAGCGCCCCGCCGTGCGCCAACTGATCCAGCAAGCCGGAGCGGAGTTGTGCTACCTGCCGCCTTACTCGCCCGACTTCAACCCCATCGAGCAGTGCTGGGCCAAAGTGAAAGAGTGCTTGCGCGCAGCCAAATCGCGAGCCCTCGACCTGCTGGAGAAGGCGATCACGACAGCACTAGCCGCCATCACCGCACAGAATGCTATCGCCTGGTTTCGGCACTGCGGGTATGGATTGTTGGATACAGCTACTCCGGAACCGCTCTAGATGAGCGGTTCCGGATTTTGAGCCAACTGGTCGGCTGATCCAGCAAGAACGGCGCGAATTTCCACTTCGCAACGATGCCTTCGAGGACGTGCTCGCACGCCAGCCGGAACAGCCCCTCGCCATCCTGCTCGATGTGGTCGCTGTAGAGCAGCCGGACGCCCTGTTCTGGAACGATTGAACGCAGCCGGATTTTGCGATACATCAGCGGCAGATGCCGGAGGTCTTCGGCGTCGCACCATAGCAAGTCGAAAGCGTAGAACCGGGGCTCGCCACGGCGGAACAGTGGGTCTTTGAACTGGGTTTTGCCATGGCGGTCGAGGCAGACGATCTCGCCGTCCAGTACGGCTGAGCGAAAGGTGGCGGGGCACGTATCCGCGAATCATTATCGGGTGCCCGACTGATTGACACCTTTCTGGTGCACAATGACACTATCCTTCGTACAATCAATATTTAGGAACCAGCCCATCTCTTTGTCGTTCCCGTTTTGAGGATTGCTCGGAATCCAAAACAACTCGTGTCCTCGCATTGCTTGCGATCAGCTTGCATTCGTATATTTCGAGAGTTATAGTGTGGGTATCAGACGCAAGCTTCCGAACCGGCATTGTTGTCTAAAAGCAATAACCTTCAACCTTCCTCGGCCGAACCAAATCCTAAGCCGGAGGGATTCTGATTATGGCTACTGCGAAAAGAACCCGTAAATCCAAATCGGCTACTCCTTCTCCCGAAGTCACCGAAACACCCGTTCACAAAGTGGCACTCGGTCCCGATCCCCAGGAAGTAATTCGCTTACGTGCTTACGCAATATATGAGCAGCGTGGTCGCGAGCACGGTCACGATCTTGATGATTGGCTACGTGCCGAAGCCGAAGTCGTCGGTAGTGCCTACGCGCATTCTGCCTGAGCACACGTCGGCGAGTGCATGTATGGTTTTCCGCAACCTGCTGGTGGGAGTGCCAAGGCCCCAGACCACAGAGCCGGGCAAGAGCGGCGGATAACGGAAGTGATCTCTCCCGAGGTGGACGCTGTATTCATCCGCAAGTGTCACGAGCAGGAAGCGGCGCTTTCCCATTGCAAAAGCAGGTGTGCTGAAACCGACCGAAGCGACGTTGTCGGATGGTGTTTATTGTCCTGACAAAGGCGGTAGTGGTGCTGTTTAATTTTCCACAGCGTTGGACAGATCGCCGGGACGGCGTAAACTTGAGGCATGACAAAGCATCGAGAGCAGCAGGCAAAAAGGCATCAGGGTAGAGCCAAACCCGACACCGAAAAACAGCAAGGGCAAAGGGCGCGCCGGGAGCAGCTCATTGATGGCAACAATGACGGCGGCGAAGCGACCCAAGATCAACCCAGTACCGTTCCTGCCCCGCCGAAAAGAAAAGCCGCGAGGACGTGAACTAGGCGGCTTTCAGGATCATGCAGGAAGCTACTGAATGCTCGGATATACGGGGGCGAGTTGGGCGCTACCGGTTTCAGTTCAAACGGGAAGCCCGTTTTTTGCCATACAGGCGCTCCATCTCGTGTTTCAGTTCTTCGATATCACTGTAAGTGCTGCTGTAGCTTGACAATGGTGGCGCACAAGCGTAGCATTGTAATTGAGCAAGTATCCCACCTTACTCTTTCAGGTTCCCTGAGCTAAGTCAGCCCATCTGAATATTTTCTTTCCTTAGGCTTTCAAGAAAGCCGTGTACCACATGCATACGAATGCGATCCAACACGAAGTTCAACAACTCTATAGCGTGAGTGACCGTCTTGACTTGCTGGCGGAACAGCATCCCCTCGTCGAAGAAGCACTCCTCACCATCTCAGGAAGCGTTCGTAACACCGCCACGTTGTTGGGGGTGCTGGTTGCGATGAAAATAACGCCGATTTCCGGATTAAACCCAGCAAGTGCCTGAACGGCGCGGCCACTAGTCATGAAGAACGACGCTAACGAGCGAGCTGTGAACGTGCATGCCGCCGCCGTTATAGTCAATAAAGCCCAGGTCCCTGAACCGATTCATGAAGATACCCACTTGCGAGCGGGTTGTGCCGATCATTTCGGCAAGGGTTCCTTGGCTTATTCTCGTGATGACTGGTATCGGCTTAGATTCCTGACCAAAGTTGGCCAACAGCAGGAGAAGCCGTGCGAGGCGTTTTTCGCTGGAGTTGAAGAGTTGATCCACCAAGTCCGCTTCCATGCGAATGTTCCGGGAAAGCAAGAAGGCGAGAAAGCGTTCGGCAAATTCCGGTTCCCGATGGAGTTGGCCTACCATGACCAGCTTCTCCACCCGAATGATGGTGCTCCGCTCGATTGTGGTAGCAGTGGACATGCGCAGTGGTTGGCCCGCCAGACAACCCTCGCCAAAGAAGCTACCTTCCGGCAGGACGGCGACGACGGCTTCTTTGCCACGCTTGGATACAACCACAAGCTTCACCTTGCCGCTCTGGAGGTAGAACACCGCATCCGCTGAGTCCCCCTGGGAAAAGACGAATTCATTATCTTGGTATTCCTGTTCGCTTTTTCCGGTGGAGAGTTTAAAAAGGAAAGCGAGTGGATCGAATGCGGCAGTCCGTTCAGGTGACGCGCCAATCTCTGCCGGACTGAGCGTGGCTTCATGAACAGTAACCGGGCGCGAAGAAGCGCGCCGGTTAACTGGAGCCTTCCGCTCTTTCTTCTCTTTCACGGGGCGTTTGACAGCCATGGTAATCTCCTTCTCGGAGGTTTGCCGCGTAATGTAGGTACATCGTGTGCTCGTCGATATACGGTTCCAAGGCGTTATACCTGATTTGCAGCGGCAAAACTTCGCGTGCCGACGTCACCGAAACTACATGAGCCATGCCAGCTAACTCCCATTATGGATGTGTCGTACTACGACCGGCTACTAAGTAAATCTTCAATCTTCTGTAACACCTGCGGAGGAGAATCACCTTTGCAGATGAACAGGTCGGCGTGTTCCATACCCTGCGGCGGCTCCAGTGCGCCCGAGATTATTGCGATTGGGACATCAGGCTTCAGCCTCTTCATCGCGACGGCTAATTCTGTGCCAGTGGTGTCTTGCAGGAAGTGATCGCTGATGACCATATCGACCTCGGACGAGGAGAAAATCTCCATTGCCGTCAGGGAATCGCTGGCGACCAGCACTGTGCATCCGGCGCTTTCCAGCACCAGCTTTCGGACATGTAGAGCCGTTTGATTGTCGTCAACGCAGAGTAGCGTCGGTTTACCTTTGGCAGCCATAGCTGCTCCTTCGGCGCTGGGCGAAGCGTGCGTCCTAAATCGGGCGGACGCTAAGCCACTGGCAGGAAGATCGCAAAGACACTGCCGCTTCGGCCCGGTTTCGTGCTGCTTCGGACGCGCAGCGTGCCACCGTGCTTTCGCACCACATCTTTGACCAGCGAGAGCCCCAACCCGCTGCCTCCAAACCCCTTTGTGGTAAAGAATGGCTTGAATATTTTGTGCAGGTTCTCCGCCGTAATCCCGCAGCCGTTATCGGCGAACGTCACCCGTAATCCATGTCTCTGCCGCCTCGACCACTCACGGGCTGTAGCCGTCCGTGCGTGCAATCGTCCGCCCTTGGGCATGGCATCGGCGGCATTCAGCAAGAGATTAGAGAAAATTTGACGCAATGGACCAGCGTAAATCGGAAGGTTGCCGTCACTACAGTGGCGAGTATCGACGGAGATGCCGCGTGCCGCAAACCGCGACTTGTAGAAATCGACCACGGAGCCCACCAGTCGTGGCACGTTTGCGTCCTTGAGAGCTTCCGTGTCCCGAAAATCATGCAGCGCCGTATGAGCGATTTGCGAAATTCGTCGTACTTCTTCCTCGGCGAGTGCCCAGTACTGCCGCCCCTTTTCGGTGAGCGTAGACTCTGCTTTTACGAGATAAAGGAGGTTGAGGAGCGAGTCGAGGGGGTTATTGATCTCGTGGGCAAGGGATGCCGCAAGCCTGCCCTCTTGCGCGGGTGCAGCCGAACGCCTTTGTTTTGTTAACTCCACCGGGGTACTCAGTGGAACCTGAGCCCGCTTGCCCGTCAAGTATACCAGATTATCTGTCTGATACCAGACATAAATACCCGGTTGCCCCAAAAAAGCGTAGACTCAGCTCACATTTCCATACGCATCTCCGCCCGCCCGCGGGGGCTGGTTCATTTGCGCATCCAGATGCCGGGCTTTTACGGCAAAGGAGCAGCGATGAACCCGCCCTCGGAGTTTAAAGGCCCAAAGCCTGTAGCCAAAGAGACACCCACCGCACCCTGAAATCAGGTCAAAAACCCCAATATTATTGGAAAAAATAAGTAGGGTTAATGAACCGGATGGTGCAAAAGGTTTCGGAGGTGGTTCACGGCGGCTCTGGCGAAGCAGGATACGTCTGCTAAGTGGCTGGACGAGATTGGCGTTTCTGGCTAATCGAAGTGTCCGGCGCATTGGCTCTCGACAGCAATACGCCGGACATTCTTAGAGAGTCGTGAGTTATTTGACACCAATAGCAACCCGCTGCGGCGACGGCGGAATTTCGTGCAGTTGGATTGACCTAAAGCCCGCATTGCGGTACATGCGCTCCAGCTCGGAGAAAGTATAGGCGTCCCCCTCAGGAGTGTTCGCCAGCATAAGCAGCGAGAACTCCGCGGGAATCTTGGGCGTCAGGCGATCTTCGTTGGGCACGAACTCTACCGTAACCGCACGGCCTCCCGGCTTGAGTGCCCGATGAACCTTCCGCAAAAACGACTCATTGGTTTCGGCGTTAAAGTGATGCAGGAAATTGGTAATCAGCACGATGTCGTACTCGTCGCCGAAATCAACCTCAAAGGCGCTACCCTCGATGCTGCGGTGCCGTCCACTTACACCAGCTTTTTCCGCGTTTTCCCGTGCCACCGCCAAGACATTCTTCCAATCGACCGCAACGACCTCGGCATTGGGGTTGTGGCGGGCGAGGGCTATACCGTACATGCCATGCCCGGCAGCGATGTCCAGCACTTTGCATGCCTCCATCGCATCGGCTCTGAGAGTTCGTGCAACCAACTCGGCATCCATGGCAGCGATAGGCTGCATAGAACGTGCGAATTCAACCCAAATCGGGTTGTCAGGTTCAACGGAGCCGTTGCCATTTACGGTACCGCCCTTGCGCACACACCCGGCAAGATCATGGAAATTCGCCATAATCATGGGATTGTTCAGGAAAAAGGCTGCGCTCCCGATATAGGTTGGCGATTTGCGATTGAGAAACATGGCAGCGTCGGGCGGAACCGAATACCTTTTCTCGTGCCTCTCAAGGAAGCCTTCGACGGTCAGGTAATCACAAAGAATCCGCACCCCTCGGGCGGACGCTTGCAAGCGCAGCGCCAGCGATTCGGGTGTCTGGCTTCCTTCAGCCAGCACCGTGAACAGGTCGAGATCGATTGCCGCTTTCAGTGCGGCACCCCGCCTGAAGGCGGTCATAGCGTCGAAGAATCGTGCCGGGAAGGGCTGCTCGACGGCTGCTGCTGTGTGCGTCGGCAGGACAACGGGGAATTTCGGTTGTGGGTCGCTGGCCATGATCGCTGGTTAAACCTCCATAATGTTGATAAATCGACAAAGCCGATGTTTGAATTTGTTTGCCGGGTTCAGAGCTGTGGGGCGATAATGCAGGGTCGAAAGGGTGCACCCATTCCTTGCGGTTTATCAGATGCGCCTCGGAACCAGAGTGTCGCCTTACAGGAATGTGCGGTAACGATTTCCAGGAGGGAATGCCATGGCGATTGTGGCGGACCTGTTGTCCACTGTCGGATCGGCAGCTCAGAAGCCGGGCATGCGGCCTCGCAACGATCTCACCGAGCGCGGCTGGACGTTTTGGGAGTTACGCACACTCAACATGCACCGTGTGGTCGGGCTCGCTGGCGAGTATCGGCAGTTCGCCGATGCTCGCGATCTCGAAGCGGAGATCAGGGGAGTCCTCACCCGCAATTTCAAGCGTGCATGGTGGCGTGGGATCGCCTACGGAGTCGTGGCGGAAGTGTCAGCGATCTCTCTAAGCCCTGGCGATCTCAAGTTGCTGGTGGATATTCGTGAGAACAACAAGGGTACGCTTCAATGGGTAATCCTGGTTGCCAGCCATGCGCAGACTGCGCTTGGCGTGCATACTTGGATTGAAGGCTACCTGAGCCCGGTGTACCGCGACATACTCCAGGCGCTAGCGGCGAAGGGGTACCAGATCGCAAGTGCCAAACGGGAGAAAGACGGGCTGATGAAGTTCCTCACCGCCGTAGCCGATGTGGATGTGACCACTAAAAGCCTGGGGACCAGAAGGACGTTATTTCCTGAATTTCGTGAAATCGCTGCTCCCTCAAATTCCCGTAGCCGCCAGGACGCCTCAGTAACGGACCAGAAGCGGTCGTGACCATTCGCCGAGCGCCAAAGTAGCTCGTATCCTGCAATGAGCCTGGACGAGACAGCACGAATAGTTGACCTTCAGCGCCGCATCTCAGCCCGGCTCGCCGAGCTTGGATACGCCGATACAGACTCCGCAAATAGGATCAGCCAAAGATTTTGAGTATGGGATGGGACCACATCAATTGGTGGCGGGTGAGTTGGCGTAAAGCGCTGTGGAATTTTCTTCCGGCAGGCGGAATCGAGCGTCCCCCGTTCAAAATTCCAATGGCGGTGTGGCAGCAGCTTGGGCACGCCCCGAAGCTCATTCCCACTTACTGGATCAGTG
Source organism: Candidatus Korobacteraceae bacterium (assembly GCA_049519515.1). Lineage (GTDB taxonomy): Bacteria > Acidobacteriota > Terriglobia > Terriglobales > Acidobacteriaceae > CAWBRT01. Next base: position 5,119 of record JBEKQR010000078.1, on the reverse strand, counting down.
GTTTGGGCATAACGGTGGAGTTCTGGTTCGCGGAGGATGGCACCAAGTTCACCAAGTTCGAGGTCGATAACCCCTACCGTATGCTACCGACCGACGACGGGGGTGAAAGCTACCGCATGGAGTGCATCATCTGCAAGGAGGAGGGCAGCATAATGGGCAAGTTTTACCACAAACCGGGGTGCCCGGCGCAGGAAAAGTGGAAAGAATGAAACGTAGGCTGCCCTAATGCAGTTGCACCAAATCCGGTACAGAATTGTAAGTTGCGATATCGCCTGTTCTATCGACAATTAGGACTTTGGAGGCTGCATCTTCCAGATCACTATCAAGTAAGCAGGACCGACTCTTCGGGCCTTTCGGGATTGTATCGGATAACCTCCTGCCCGTTGCCATGCGCTCGATCATCTTCCAGAATGAATCAGAGGTCAGTTGTTGCCCGCCTTCACGACATAACTTTTGGAACCCGTCGCCGGGCTCTGATAATTGATGGATTCGCTCGTCGGGCCAGTGGTGCCAACAGGGCTGCAAAGCCGAGCATGAGGTCCGTGCGCAAATAGCGAGCCGAAGCAGCAGTCTACAATAATGGTCAATGCAGACCTACTACTGCCCCAAATGCGGGTCAGAAGATGTCCTCGATTTGACCAAGGTAGATTTGCCTGCGGACAGGCAAGCTGCGCTGTTTTGCGAGAACTGCCACAAAATTGGAACCAGAGAACAGTTCAGCAAGAAGCCATATTTTTGGAATTGGCAGTTCTGGAGATTGAGGCCGATTCCTGCTCTCCTGACCATCGGACTTTATTTCTGCATCCCCGCATCCGGTAGTGTTCGGCTCGCCATATGCATCGCTATCTATGCTCTGTTGAGTTCAATTACTTTGCGACGGCGGGATGGTCGCCGAGTTTTCCCGCCTTATATGTGGTAGGCTAGCGACATCAAGGAATGAGTCTGAGGGCTGCACCGAAAATCGGGGTCTCTGAATCAAATATGTCGTGTCTGACCGTATGCGCCCACTGCTCGCAATCAGCGTTTGCATCCTCGCCTTGGCTGCCTCCTGCTCCCATACGCCCCAGGCCGTGCAGCAGACCCAGGCACCGCCAGCGCATTCGAAAGCCTCTTTCATCGTCGAGCAATCGGCAGTCCGGCCGGGCTCCCAAGTCAATCTCGGAATTAAATTCCAAACCGACGCGGGGTGGCACATCTACTGGAAGAATCCGGGGGATTCGGGTGAACCTCCGCGAATCCAATGGCGGCTTCCGGCAGGGCTTACAGCCGGAGCATTGCAATGGCCTTTGCCAGCACGTCTGAAGAACCCCGCAGGGACGGATTACGGTTATGAAGGCACGGCGGTTCTGCTTACCACTTTGAATATTCCAGCCACAGCACAACCAGGCAATACAATCGAAGTGAGCGGAGACCTGCGGTGGCTGGTCTGTCATGATATTTGCGTTCCGCAGCGTTCACAGCTAAGCGCCCCTGTTCGCATCGCCAACGAAACCGGCGTTGATCCTGCCGCCCGCCTACTACTCCAGTCTGCCGCCGAACGGGTACCCAAGCCACTACCTGCCCGCTTCCACCCTGGGGTGACAAGCTCACGTGACAGCTTCCAGTTGGCTCTGGTTTCTGCTGAACCGATTAGGCAGGCCGAGTTTTTCCCCGAAGAGCCTGAGCAGATTGAAAATGGGGCATCTCAGAAGTTGGCGAGCCACTCCGGCCTGTTCAGCCTCACCCTGAAGAAAGCAGAAAATCTTCAGCGTGATCCGCAACACCTGAAGGGCGTCATTGTTATTAATGGGACGGAGGCGTACGAACTCGACGCACCAGTGCGCCCGGCCACATGGAAAGGAAGATAGCCACCTATGAAACGGAAAACCTCAATACTGCCGCTGTTCTTGCTTCTTGCGCTTCCGGTTTTCGCTGCCCGCGTGGGAGAGCCTGCGCCGGCGTTCACCGCGATCGACAGCAACGGTCGCCAGCACTCGCTGGCTCAGTACAAGGGCAAGTTCGTCGTGCTCGAATGGCACAACCAGGGATGCCCGTATGTTGGGAAGCACTACGGCAGCGGCAACATGCAAAAGCTCCAGAAATATTGGACGGGAAAAGGCGTGATCTGGCTGACCGTCATTTCCTCCGCACCTGGAGAACAGGGCTATGTCACGGCAGATCAGGAAAACGACTACCTGAAGAAAATGAATGCCGCCCCGACTGCGGCGCTGCTTGACCCCAAGGGCGACCTTGGCCATCTCTATGGCGCGAGGACCAGCCCGCAAATGTTCGTGGTTAACCCGCAAGGCGAACTGATTTACGACGGAGCAATCGACGACAAGCCCACGACTGACCAGTCCGATATTGCCGGGGCGAAGAACTATGTGGTCGCGGCGCTTGAGCAGGCGATGGCGGGGAAGCCGGTGGCGGTGGCGACAAGCCGACCATACGGATGCTCAGTGAAGTATGCACGGTGAGTTCTAGCTGAAGGACATTCCACCAAGACCCCCGCACCACCCCGCCGCACTGGATCCATGGCACGAGGGCCGCCGCGCCTGGAATCGGCTCTGGGCGCAAAGGGGTCGCAGCGGCAGGGCGATTCTGCCGTTTATTGCCGGTTTTTTAGGCGGGGGCGCGTTTTGCAGCCGCAATAGAGACACTACCTAAATCTTTCGAATACCTGCAAGGTCATACGGAGCCTTCAACCGGTGTCCCGCTGGGCACGTAAGTAACCCCGTCCCCAAAGCCCGCAGCTCTCGCAGAAGCCGTTCCATCTTCTTTAGCTCGGCGGTGTAGGTTGCGCCGCCTGGAAGCGTGACTGCCAGCATCTCGATGTATGGTCCCCCCTGGGGTATACAGCTGGCGGGGAACACGGGATTCGGTTCCGCTGCCAAATGCCGCCTGCCAGACATGGAGAGGCGAGTAAGCGCGGTCCACACTACTAAGAATCCAGAGTGCATTCCACTAGGGATGGAGAGGGGACAACCGATTAATGACCCTTCTAGCTATTGCACGAATCGTTGCACAAAACGTCCCTAGACCCCCCGAAAAACTCCGAGGAATCCCCATCAACCACCCATAATTCTCAGTGATTTACGCTAGGCTGGACCGATTACGAATCGACTGCTCTACCAACTGAGCTACGTCGGCTTGAAAGTTGATTCTAAATTGGGCCCGCTTCTTCCGTCAAAGACGGCGCCGGGCGCAGGCACTCACTAAATGCAAAAAACATCCGGGCTTCCCGGCTTAGAATCAATAGTCTCAGAGGCGTCCTCTATGCGAAACCATTGGTTCTTTCCTGCGCTCGCTCTAATTATGCTTGCGTCTGCCGCACCCGTTTTCGGGCAAGAATCGGCCTCGGCGCTTGCCGTGGCCCGCCGTTCACCTTTGCCGGTGGCCGAGAGCCGGGAGCAGCTTCCGCAGGGCACAGTCATTCCCGTCCTGCTGGAAACAACGCTTGACTCCCGCCGCAGCAAAGCCGGGCAGCGGGTGGTCGCTACCCTTGGGCAGGACATTTCGCTCGCCAACGAAGGCGTGATACGCGTCCGTTCCAAGTTGCTGGGCCAGGTTACGCAAGTGGGCGGGGATTCGGGACGAGCCACGCTGACTGTGCGCTTTGATCGCATCCTGCCGCGAAAAGGCAACGCCCCGGTGGCGCTTGATGTTCGCTTGCGGGCCATCGCTTCGCCCTTGGAAGTGGCAGATTCCGGCCAGACAACCACCACAAGCATTGGATGGGACAATCCGCCGGCTGTCTGGACCACTGTTCAAATTGGCGGGGATGTGGTCTACCGAGGCGGAGGCCAGGTCGTAAATTTGTCGGGCGAGACCGTAGGCAAACCGGTTCACGGCGGTCTATTCACCCAGTGGAGTGGCGTTCTGGCCCAGGTGAGCAACCCCGCGGGATCGGCCTGCCAGAATTTGCCGCTGAGCAGGCGCCCGCAGTCCGTCTGGATTTTTTCCGCCGATGCCTGTGGAGTCTATGGCCTTAAGGGTGTGTTGAGCTATCGAAACCTGGCAAGCGGCGAAATTCTCTTCTCCGCGCCGCAGCAGGTGAAGATCCCCGGCGGGTCCGCGCTCTTGCTCACCGTCGCAACGCCAACCTCTTCGACGCTGGCGGCGGAGCAGTGAGTCGATAAGCCAGCGGATCGCAATGAATGCAATCGATTCCGCCGTTTAACGATGCAGGATTGAGGTCGCAGCTACGCTTCCGAGAGCAGGCCGTCTCGCCCAGCGGCAAAATCGGGCGCTGAGGACCACAAAATTTCTCCACATAATGCAAGAAGGTCGCCCGGCAACTGGGCGACCTTCTCTTCAAGGGAGAATAGTTCCAACGGAGGCTAAACCGTCAAAACTCTCTGCAAAAATAGTATGAGCCCACGAAACTGGGTGTCAAGAAATTTTTCGGAAACAAATCCCAATGTTTTCAATAACTTAGGCCAAAGAATCAACAATCTTCCGGCGACCGGAAGAACTCATTTTTGCCCCTTGATTTCCGTGTAAGTCATTGAAAAAACGATATTAAGAGGAAATCGAAGCACGCTTGGCCCGCTTCCGCCCTGTCAGCCGAGAAGCTGCCGGCCGGGAGCGGCAGCCTGCGCTCTGGAAGGAAATTGCGCTTCGGGGGTTCCAGGCAAATCCCATTTGCGCTCGCCGCGCTGATCGTGCGGACTCATTTGTTCAGATTGAGGCGAATGATATCCGCTTCGTCCGCGTTTTTGCGGAAGCGCTGGGGCAGAAGTCTGGAGAGGAGGGCGCGACCGAAAGTGAAGATGACTCCGGTGCCGAGCGAAAAAATAAAAATTATTCCGGCCAGGCTCAAGGCGGCAATCACCAGGTTGCCGATGTTGTCTTTCTTGCTCAGCCCGGTGTTTTCGTTCCAGGTGACCTCGGCCTGGTAGTTAACGCGCCCGAGGATCGCATTGGCTTCCTGCCGCGAGATCGAGCCATAGATCAGCTTGACGATGGGCCCCGTCCGTTTAACCACGTAGGTAGCATCCTGGACCGGGTCTGCTCTCTCGAACTCCGGCATTTTTTCCATGGCGATCTGCGGAGTCGGATAGTTAATCAGGACGATTGTCGCCTCCGAAGCCGAATCCCCGGCGAATGCCGCTTTTGTCCCCGCTGAGGTCGAGGAGTC
>JBEKQR010000077.1:0-13190 GCA_049519515.1 Candidatus Korobacteraceae bacterium | reverse complement strand
CGCCGCGTCGGCGCTGGCCGCGTTGCTGATCACCCGCCTTCGTTTCGGCAAGCCGGATGCTTCACTGGTCGCCAACGGCTGGGTCGGCGGACTGGTGGCCAGCTCTGCTCCTTGCGCCCTCGTTTCTCCAATTTCGGCAGCGGCTATCGGCCTTGTCGCCGGCGTGCTGGTCACCTTTTCCGTTCAGTGGCTGGAGTTGATCGAGGTGGACGACCCTTCGGGAGCGATTTCCGTCCACGCCCTCGGCGGGCTGTGGAGCCTGCTGGCCGTCGCCGTGTTTGCTACGCCATCAAATGACGCTGGACAGTGGGTTGCACAACTGGTGGGAATAGGAACCTTGCTCGGCTGCGTGCTTCCTCTGACCTACGGCCTGCTCCTGTTGCTGAACCGCGTGCTGGCGCAACGAGTGACGGCGGAAGGCGAGCGGCAAGGCATGGATCTGAACGAACTGGGGGCCGGCGCTTATCCGGAATTCTCCACCTACAGCGACGAGTTCACACCGCACTGAAGCGGGTTGCCTTAACTACTGTCAAAGAGCTGCTGCCCAAGACTCTGGTTCTGCTCCAGCTAGAACAACCCGAATACCGACAGGTTGCCGTTCGAAACTACATAGACCTTGCCATTGATCACCGTGGGCACGGTCCACTTGGTAGTTCCCACCGATGCGCTGCGGAACAGCTCCTTTGTCATATCGCTGGCGTCGTAGGCATGCAGGAAATGCGAGCTGTAATCGATCGCCCAGACGATTGCATTGCTCGCCCCATTGGACGAAACCACCGGCTGGCCGCCCGGGAACAGGAAGGTGAAGCTCCCCTTGGAAACCGGAGCCGTCGACAGCATCCCGGTTTTCGCATCGAGCGAGAACATCTTGATCACATCGTTGTTGCCGATGAAATAGACATTCGATCCGAAATAAGCCGGGGTCGAGAAGCAGTGGTCTTTATATTGCGTCTGGCCTGAGGTTCCGCCTCCCACTACGCTTGACAGCTCCTGGATGATCTGATCGCTGCTGGAGTGGAAGCCGCCCATGCTGTCGCGATCGACCACATAGACGGGGACAGGCTTGCCGCACCCGATCAACTCATTCGGGTAGGTGCCGCCCGGTTGCGACACCAGGACCGGAAAGCCGGAGCCGAGATCCGAGTCTCCGGAGGCAAGGGTCGCCTGGTCGTGAGGAGTAAAGAAGTCGAGCACGGCCAGCGTCGGGCTGAGTTTTACCCAGCTATCGCCAAACTGCGTGGTTCCGTCCCAATTGCCATTGCCGGTCGCGGTGTAGATGTTGCCCTGCAAATCAGCGGCAATACCGCCGCCGCTCCAGATTCCACCGCCGTTGCCGCCCGGCGTCGCGTTCCAGGCGGCCACTTGCGACAGGGTGTTAGTGGCATAGGCAAATATCCAGCCATGCCACGAGCTGTTGTCAGCTTGGCTGCCGAAAGCGATGTACACATTGCTGTTGGCCAGAAGAAGCGCCGGCCGTTGCAACTCATAATGAGAAGCGAAGCCGGAGGCGGCAATCACCACCGGGCTGCCGGGAATTTCGCTGCCGGAGGCGACGTCGAGCGCGTGCAGGCGGTGAACGTACGCGCTGCCTTCGAGGGTTTCGGCAACCACGTAGAGCACTCCCTTTTGCACGCCATTCGAGATATCGATCACCGGAGTTCCTGTAATGCCGATCTCCGACGTGATGGTCGAGAGGCCTTTGCCGGGGACGGTCTTCGCGCCATTGACGAGGAACGATGTCTGCCACAGGGCCGCTCCGGCCTGGTCGGCGTCGAAGGCGTAGACGCTGTCGTGCTCGGTGGCGACAAACACCACATTGTGGACCGCCCCTTTCACGGTGAGGCCGGAAAGATAGAGAGGCTGGGCGTAAACATTGCCGTCAACCGCATCGGTAAACTTCAAGCCGAATGTCGTTGAGTTCACGTTCGCGGGCGTCAGGATGGTTTCGTTGGGCTGCTGCCCGGTATGGTCGCTGCTGAATTTCCAGGTCGTGTAATTGAGCCCGCTCGGAGGGTCAGCCGCGGTGATCGTGGCCGTGGCCTGGGCAACAGCGTTGCCTGAATCGGTGGCGGAGATGGTGCACGTGCCTACGGCCGGAATGCTGCTCGGGGCGGTGAAAGTTGCCACGGTGGGATCGGCTGCGCTAGGGGTAATGGTGTTTGCGCCGCAGGAGGACTGCCAGGTAACGATCGGCGCATTGGCCGTGAACTGCTGCGTCTGGCCGACAGTGGTATTAGCCGTCCCCGGCGTCAACGACAAGGCCGTGACACTCACGTTGGTATTGGCCTTCAGCGCAGCCGTGGTGGTTTCCGTCGCCGTCACTGTCGCCGAGCCGGTTGTAGTTGCCGCTGTGAATACGCAGGAGGTCGTGTTGTTGCAGGCGGTCAGGAAGCTGCCCCCGCCGCCGCTCACCACCGCCGCGCTCCAGTCTACCGGGGCATTTGCCGTGAACGTCTGTGTCTGGCCTTCGGCAACGCTGGGATTTGCCGGCATAATGGTCAGCGCGTTTACCGTGAGACTCGCCGTTCCGGTGGCGCCCGATGTGTCCTTGGCGGTCACGGTCCCGGCGCCGGTCGCCGCTCCGGCGGTGAAGGTAGCTCCGCTAAACGTGCCGAGGCTGGCGGGGCTCACGGAGAAGGTCACACTGGCGCCGCTCGAGGTGAACGCCTGGCTTTCGCCAACTACCACCGCAGCCGGATTCGGGCTTACAGTAATCGCGGCAGTTGCCGATACCGTGATGGGCACGTGGACGGTGACCACTGTACTACCGGCGGAATCGGCGGCCTGCAAGGCCAGCGTATGCTTGCCCACGGTAAGCGAAGTGACGTTGTAGTCGAAGGTGCTTCCGGTGCGCTCGGAGGTGATGGCCACGCCATCGCTCCAAAGTTTGGTGTAAGTAGCCGTGCCGCTGTAGGTGAAGTGCACGTTGAAAGGAAGCGAAACCGTGGCCCCGCTGGCAGGCGCTGTGACGGTGATGGTGCCGACAGCCGCGGCATAGCCGCACAGTGAAAGAAGCAATGCCGCTGCGGCGAAAAATCTTCTCGAGATGCGATTGAAGGAATTGAATGGCCCTCTCATGCCGAGAGCTGTTTGCATTTCGGTAGCCACTCGGGACAGAGAACCGCGCCAACAACTCAGTACACGCCGGAACAGCAGGTTAGGTTCTGAACCGCGCAAGTCTCTATTAACTACTTAGTGAACAGGCATACACACATCGGGCAGAGGATTACTTAGCTTGACCTGTTAGGGCGCGTAAACAGCAGCTCTGAACACACTACGGAAAAAGCAGCAGCTCTGAAAAACAAAGAAGCAGTAACTCTGAATGACGAAACGGCAGCTCTCAATAGCAACTCTGAACAAAGCAGCAGCTCTGAACTGCAAATGAACAGCAACTCTGGATGGCAACTCGCTCTCAGCTACTCACGTCTGCCCAGGTTCGAATTTCTCAAAGTTCGAATTTCTCAAAGCACACCATCTCTTCTTCCACAGCAACACTTCTCTTCGTGAGGTAATCCATTTCCTAAACTCCATTCCCTCGACCTAAGCCGACGGCTTCATCTCATCGGCCGACGGTCCGTACATGCCGGGAATCTCTATCTCGGTTACGCGAAGGTAGACACCGAGCTGAGCGCGATGATGGATCATGTGGCTCATCACCATGGCGCGAAACACGGCGAACCTGGGCATGGTGAATATTGCCTTGCCCCCGACCTTCAGGGTCCAGGCGACGCCCAACTGTTCATCCGTGGCCGCCGCCAGCGCGGCGCGAGCCTCGCGCACATTCTTGTCGAAGGACTCCAGCAACTCCTTCCGCGACTGGGGAACGTAGGGCTTGTGCTTCTCAGGGTCGAGCTCAAGCAGCTCGCGCTGCATGGTGGGCACGACCCAGCCCGGAAGTTCGGCGACATGGCCGGCAAGGCGGCCCATGGACATCGATTTCGGGTGCGGCTTAAAGTCGAAATCCTCTTCAGGGACAAGTTCGAGAAGCTTGCGGGTGTTTGCCATCTCCCGATCGAATTCAGGGAGCAGCATGTCACGAATGGGCATGTAGAACTCCGGCCGCAGTGGCGGCGAATCGGCAAGTAAGGATAACAAAAATTCTTTTTGCGGCCGCGCCGGACCGCCGACGTCTCCAATCGAGAGTAGCTACCCATCAGGAAAGGCGCGCGCGGGCGGGGCGAGGATGCAAAAAATTGACAAACGTAAGCTAACCACCAGCGACCATCACCGCAAAATATACCTGCGCCCCTTCTTTCAATGGAGTGTCCAATCCTTGCTGGCTCGTGATACTTCTTCCATCAACCAGCAAAGCCATCACATTCCCCTGCCCGTCTGCTGGAAATAGTTGTCGGGCGAAATCCAATCCGTAGCGTTCCTGCAGTATGTTCAGCAGTTGTCCAGCGGTATAAGGCGGATTGCTCAACTCCACCGTCACTCCCGAGCCAAACTGTTCACGGAATACACCGATACTTTTTACTGAAATCACCATGATATCGACCTGCTTTTCAAACGATCGCAAACTCCTTAAGGATTAACTTGGGTAATTATCGATGTCCCAAAACCATTATTCCGCTCTGCTACCTACCTGAACCGTAACACTCGGAACGGACAACCTAACTAAACCACTCGTTTTGTTGCTTTTTTTGTTTCCTTTATGGAGAGGGCTCCCTTTTGGCAAAACTCGATACACCTGGGGCTTCCATTACAGACGTCGCATTTCCGCGCCAGATGAGCCTCGGCATCAAGGAAAATGGCGTGAAACGGGCAGGCGTCAACGCATTCGCCGCAGCCGTTGCACTTTGTTAAATCCAGCGCGACGATGCCGGATTCCTCCTTGAGTTCGAGGGCGTTCACGGGACAAACTTCGACACATTTTGGCTTGGGGCACTGCGTGCAGATAACTGGCGCACTGGGCAAAGGATGGGTGAAGGGGATGCGAATGTTAGCCTTCCGGGGATTGAACTCTCCGGCATGAACCACCGAGCAAACAATTTGGCACATTTCGCAGGCGGTACATTTCTTTTTGTCTACTGACAATCGCATAAAGGATTCCCTTTCTCCCGTGACACTTCAAGCCTGGTTAGCGTTTCGGCGGTCGGTATGCCCTGCTCGTCCCAGCCCCTCAGTGCATAGAACTCTGTCATGATTGTGTCCAGCGCCTCCCGCGGAATAGAACGCCCCTGGGCCGGACCGTTTAACAAACCCTCCTTGAAGGCTCGCGGCGGCAAAGTATCGTCGGCCCGACTGAAACCTTCCCGGTTATTGAACAGCCGGATCGTCGTCTCCACACGGTCGGCTATCGTCATCAATTTCTCGACGGTCATGGGCTTCCCGGTTACCGCCTCATAGTAGCCGGCAAAATCGATCGGCTTCAAGGGTGTGAACTTGGACGGCATATCGCAGACGAGCACGGAATGGAAAATTGTATTCTCGTCATAAAGACGCTTTACTATTTCGGCCTTGCCTTCCGTTTCACAGGGTTTTTCTTTACCCAGTACCTCTACCGCTGGCGGCCAAGCCCTTCGGTGGCATGCTCCGCGAGGATTTACGGCATACCCCAAGGCGGTTCCGTAGCCGATTCGCGGATCATAGGCCGGAAACTCCAAGCCCTTTACCTGCATGGCAAAATCCATCGAGTTCTTGCCGATCTTTCTGGCAGCGCCCCGAACTCCTTCCGCCAGCCAATCTCCTGCCCCGTGGCGATAAGCAACATCGCGAATCAACTGTATGGCCGACTCTGCCTTGCCGAATTCCAGATGCAGGCCGTTAACGTCCTCCGGCTTCAAGTACCCCCGTTCCATGCACTCCATTACAAAGCCGAGCAGGTTGCCGGTAGAAATGGTGTCGACCCCCAGCCGATCGCACACAATGTTGAACTGAATCACCGCCGGCAGTTCGTCAATCTCCAGATTGGAACCAAGCAGTCCCAGAGTTTCGTACTCCGGTCCTTCGACAATGGCGCCCTTGTACTTGCCTTCCTTGCCCTCCATGATCTTGGCGCAGCCGACGCTACAGCCATAGCAGGCCCGGCTCTTTATGGTCGAGGCTTCACATGCTTCGGCGTTGATTTTCTCGGCTTTTTCGAATTGGCCCTTGCGAAAATTGCTTGTCGGCAGCATGCCAGCGGCATTGGTTATATTGAGGGTCAGGGGCGTGCCATACCGTATTCTGGCTTTGCCTACTGTGCTATCGGAAAGCTTGACGATCATGTCATGAACTAGCGACAGCAGTTTGGTCGGGTTATGGCTCTTCACTCCCCCGCTGCCTTTGACCACGACCGCTTTGAGGTTTTTGGAGCCCATGACGGCGCCAACACCTCCACGCCCAGCCTGACGATAGTAGTCGCTATTGATAGTGGCGAAATTTACCATGCGTTCGCCGGCAGGACCAATACAGCAGATGCCAACCTCATGGTCTCCCAGAGCCTCGCGGATTAGATCCTCGGTTTCAAAGGTATCTTTGCCCCACAGAAAGGTGGCATCTCTTATTTCGACCTTCCCGTCCTCAATGTAAAGGTAGGAGGGCTGGTCGGCCTTCCCCCTGACAATCAGCCCGTCATAGCCCGCAAATTTCAGTTCCACCGCTATGCGGCCGCTGGCGTAAGAATCGACAAACCCTTTGCTGCCTGGAGACTTGGTGATTACGACATATCTGTTCGCCCCGGGCACCGGCGTACCCGTAAAGACCCCGGATAGGATGAGCATGACGTTCTCGCCGCTTAGCGGATCGACTCCGGCAGGCAGAAGATCATACAGCAGCCGTGCGCCGAACCCTCTGCCGCCCAAATATTTGTCGTAAAGGTCCTTTTCCGGAGCACAAACCTTGACCTTGCTTGTTGTCAAATCGAAATCTAGCAGCCGATTGGTATAACCCTCCATGCCATGCTCTCCTTGGAGAATCCGAACCACTCCTGGCGTTCTCGTGTGTCGCGCAAATCGCTTCTCCCACTCGCCACCCGGGCATTTTGCCTGTACATAGCTTAGTAAATCGAGAATCCTCCAGAATCAACAAATTTCTGAAGATTTCAACAACTGGGCCGCGTCCAGGATGGCCTCAACGATCTTGACATATCCCGTGCATCTGCAAAGGTTTCCCGAGATCGCCTCGCGCACCTCCTCGGCAGTCGGGTTGGGATTGCGATCCAGCAAGGCCCGGCCGGAGAGAATCATGCCCGGCGAGCAATATCCGCACTGGACGGCACCATGCTGGAGAAAAGCTTGCTGAACCGCATCCAGGCGGCCCTCGCGCTCCAGGCCCTCGATGGTGGTGATGCTGCGCCCATCGGCTTCGACTGCCAGCATCAGGCAGGAGTTCACGGGCTCTCCCTCCAGCAACACCGTGCAGGCGCCGCAGTCGCCGGTTTCGCAGCCCACCTTGGTGCCCATCAGCCCGAGGTGATCGCGCAGCAGCTCCAGCAGGGTGACGTTGGCTTTGACCCGCGCCACGTGCTCCTTGCCATTCACCATCAGCCGCATGGAGTGCAGCTTCATGTCGACGACATTGACCTTCAACTGGAAATCGTTTTCGATCTTGCTCTCGGAAATCATTTCCAAATCCTTTTTGGCAGCCTGCTAGCTGTGTCCCTTCTCGATGGCGGCGTGAATGGAATCGCGGGTGAGCACCTCGACCAGGTGGCGGCGATACTCGGCGCTCCCGCGAATGTCGCTGATGGGCCGCGAAACTGCCGCGGCGAATCCGCTCGCCATGGCGATAAGTTTTTCGTTCACCTTCTGCCCGCGCAATAGCGTCTCCGCCTGTCGGGCGCGCATCGGGGTAGGCGCCACCGCGCCCAGAGCGATACGTATCTCCTGGATGGTGTCGCCCTGCATGGTCACCGCGCTGGCGACACCTACCACGGCCAGCGCCTCCGCCTGCCGCAGCCCGAACTTCTGGTAGTTGCTGCCGGTGGTCGCCTGTTCCGGGATGATGACCGAGGTCAGAATCTCACCCGGCTGCAAAAGTGTCTTGCCCGGACCGACGAAGAACTCCTCCAGATCCAGCGTGCGCTCGCCCGCGCTGCCTGCGAGGCGAACCTTCGCTCCCAAGGCGATCAGGATAGGAGGCAGATCGGCCGAAGGGACGGCATTCACCAGATTGCCGCCAAGCGTGCCCATGCTGCGAATCTGGTAGCCGGCCATACTCGCCGCCGCCGAGCACACCGAACGGAACCTGGAAGCCAGAACAGGACTGGAAACCAGTTCATTGTGGGTGGTGCGGGCGCCGATCACCACGCCCACTCCTGGCTGGTGGCGGATGCCTTTCAACTCGTCAATGAGTTTCAAAGAGACGACATAGGACGGCTTCAACAGCCCGCTTTTCATCTTGACGAGCAAATCGGTGCCACCGGCCAGCACCTGCGCTTGCGGGCCGTAGCGGCCGAGCAGCACGCAGGCTTCCTCCAGCGTTTGCGGCGCCAGGTACTGAAACTCCGGCAATATCATTGCACCACCTCCTGAACGAGGGCGACCGTTCCCCTATGTTCGGCTCCGCTGACTGAAGTCGTGCCCTGATACAAACTGCGGTTCCATGCGCAATGTCCAAGAGCACGGTGTATAGAAACTTCTCTGCGGCCAAACGTTACCTGGCCGTGGCTGCTTTCTTCCTCTCCTGCAATGCTCTCCATACCCGCTCGGCGGTGATCGGCAAGCGGGTAATGCGCACTCCGACGGCGTCGAAGACGGCGTTGGCGATGGCGCCTGCCGTGGGCACCGCACCCGGCTCGCCTACTCCCTTGGCGCCGAACGGGCCATCGGGATAGGGGTCCTCGACAATGATCGAGACGATCTCCGGTGTGTCCGCAGCCGTGGGAATCAGGTAATTAGTGAGCGAAGGATTGAGAACACGGCCCTGGTTGAGCATCACTTCCTCGCTCAGCGCGAAGCCCAGGCCCATCGAAACTCCGCCGTGGATCTGCGCTTCCACCAGCGTCGGATTGATTGCCTTGCCCACGTCCTGCGCGGAGACCACCCGCCTGACTTTGACCATGCCGGTTCGAATGTCGACCTCCACTTCGGCGATCTGTGTTCCGAAGGCATAAGCGTGGTACGGACTGCCCAGGTTCGTCTCCGGATCAACCTTCACCTTGGGCACGCACCACCAGCCCTTGCCCAGCAGCCGGCGTCCGCAGCGGAAGCAGTACTGCAAGACCTCCTGCATCGAGAGGTGGGCCGGGCCGTCGATCTGGTGGAATTCGCCGTCGACCAGCACCATCTGTTCGGGCGCCAGGTCGAAATAGTGCGCGGCCATTTCCAGCATGGTCTGGCGGGCCTCTTTGGCGGCGGCGATGATGGCATTGCCCGCCATCACCGTTCCGCGCGAAGCCACCGTAAGCTGGCTGTCGCGGTCCTGAGTGGTATCGCCGCGCCTGGCCATGAGGATGCGATCGAGCGGCGCCTCCAGCGCCTGCGCGGCAATCTGTCCCAGCGCCGTACGCGAGCCCTGGCCCAGCTCGTCAATGCCGGTGCGCACCACGATACGGGCGCTGGCATCGACTTCCATGATGGCGTTGGCGTACTCCGGCCAGGCGCCAAGAGCGGTGGAAAAGATGAACGAGGCCACCCCAATCCCGCGCCGGATGCTGCCCGAAGCCTGGCCTTTCTCCTGCCGAAAACGCTTCCACCCCGCCAGCTCGGAGGCGCGGCGAATGGTCTCCTTCAGGCCAACGCTGTGTTCCAGCAGTTGATCGAACGCCGTCCGCTTGCCGGCTTCCAGGCCGTTCAGCAGGCGGATCTCCACCGGATCGATGCCCAACCGATGCGCCAGATCGTCCATCTGCGACTCATGCGCAAAGGCCATCTGCGGCACGCCGAAGCCGCGCATGGCGCCGCCAAAAGGCAGGTTGGTGTACACGTTGTAGACATCGACGTGCACGTTGGCGATGTCATACGGGCCAGGCAGGTGAAAGCCGCATTTGGCGGTGAGGCCGCCGGCCGGGGGCGTAAGCACTCCCGCGCTGGCGTAAGCGCCCTTGTTCAGATATGCGCGGGCTTCGATGGCCAGCAGCCGGCCATCCTTGCTGGCGCCTGTCTTGTACTCGATGCGCACCGCGTGGCGCTTGGAAGAGCTGATGATGGACTCGTCGCGGCTATGCACCAGCTTCACCGGGCGTCCGGTGAGATGGGCGAGCAGGGCGGCGCGGCAGGCAGTGTCCGAACAGGCGTCTTCTTTGCCGCCGAAGCCGCCGCCGGCATTGGTGGTGATCACCCGCACCGCCTCCGAGGGGCAGTTGAGCATGGCGGCCACCTGTTCGCGGATGATAAAGCCGTACTGCGAGGGGCTCCAGACGGTCATCGTCTCGCCGCTCTTGTCGGCCACGCATCCTTCCACCTCCAGGTAAGCATGCTCGACCAGCGGCGTTTCGTAGACGTTCTCGACGATGATGTCGCAGTCGCGGAAGGCCGCCTCCGCGTTTCCCTTGCGCAGCTTGAAATGATGCACGATGTTGCTGCGGTCTTCGTGCACCCGGGGAGCGGTGGGCAGCATGGCCTCTTTGGGGTCGAGCAGCGGAGGCAGCTCCTCGTACCGCACATCGATCAGCTCGAGCGCCTGGCTGGCAATTTCCGCGGTTTCGGCGGCAACCAGGGCGACAGCGTCGCCGATGAATCGAACTTTATCTTCACAAAGAATGGGCTGATCGCCGGGACGCGCCCTGGTTCCGATCTTGTTTGAGCCCGGAATGTCGGCGGCGACGGCAACCGCGGCCACGCCCGGCAGGGCCTTGGCCCGCGAGACATCGACGCCGAGGATGCGAGCATGGGGATAACGGCTGCGCAGCACCCGCCCGTAAAGCATGCCCGGCAAGCTGAAGTCGCCGTAGTAGACGGGCTCGCCGCGCACCTTTTCCAGGCCGTCAGCCCGCGGAACCCGCTGGCCGACGGGACCCTGTGCAACGCGTTCTTCGGTGCTGGTGCTGGTCGCCATCCGCTTCCTCCTCGATATGAGAGCCCATGCAGCTTTTCGCGGGGTGGATCCCGGGGGATTCTCTTGGAAAATGCTACCGGATACTGCACGCCTGTCAATGCTTGAGATCACAAACGCGCAGTTAGCGCGCGGCTGGCGCCCCTCCACCCAGCAAAAATGGCCGGCGCCGGGGACCCCGGACTTGCAGGCCGTAACGGATGCGCGCTGACTTCATGGTTGACAAAGGGGAGGGCTTGCCATTGCAATCGGGAAGACGGCGCGCCGCCGGTCAGTTCGGTTTCCGAAAAGATCACCGGCCGCGCCGCAGGCATCCTTGAATACAAGCCAATGACAACGCTGGTTTTTACCTTGCTGGTGGGGCTAGGCTCCTTCTTCGCCGGACTGCTCGGGGCGCTTACCGGACTGGGCGGCGGCGTGGTGCTGGTTCCATTGCTGGCAATTGTCTTCGGGGTGGATATTCGCTATGCCGTGGGGGCTTCGCTGGTGTCGGTCATTGCCACCTCTTCGGGAGCGGCTGCGGCCTATGTGCGCGAGGGCTATTCCAACATCCGCGTCGGCATGTTCCTGGAGGTGGCGACAACCTTGGGAGCGCTATTGGGAGCGATACTGGCAACCATGGCGTCCACCGGCGCGATCGCCATAATTTTCGGTTTCACGCTGCTTTACTCCGCTTATCTCTCCCTTCGCCCGCAGCCGGATCACCCGGTAAACCTGAAGCCCGACCGCCTGGCGGAACGATTGCGGCTAAAGGGCGACTATCCCACTGCCAGCGGACGCCAGGCGTACGCCGCCACCAGGGTGCCTGCCGGCTTCAGCCTGATGTTCGGGGCTGGCGCCTTGTCCGGACTGCTCGGCATTGGCTCGGGGGCGGTTAAGGTGCTGGCCATGGACCAGGCCATGCGGCTGCCCTTCAAAGTTTCCAGCACCACCAGCAATTTCATGATTGGGGTTACCGCCGCCGCCAGCGCGGGCGTGTACCTGAGCCGCGGCTATATCGAGCCGCGGCTCGCCATGCCGGTCATGCTCGGAGTTCTGGCGGGCTCGCTGATCGGGGCCAAGGTCCTGGTCAGGGCCAGAACCAAAGCCTTGCGGCGGATATTCAGCGCGGTCATCCTTGCGCTGGCTATCGAGATGCTGTGGAAAGGGTTCACGGGAGGGCTATGAGCGCACTGGACAACACCAACCACCGGCTCGAGGACCATCAAATCGAGCTCACCATAGGCACACTGCTTCGTGTCGGCGTCATGCTGGCAGCGGCAGTCGTGTTGTTCGGGGGAGTGCTTTACCTGGTACGTTACGGCGGCATGCCAGTGCCAAATTATAAGACCTTCCACGGCAGCGGGGCGCCGCGCAGCATCTCCGCCATAATTTCGGAATCGCTCGCCCTGCATGACCGCGCCATCATCGAGCTTGGATTGCTGCTCCTGATTGCCACGCCCGTGGCGCGGGTCATCTTTTCAGCCGTCGCTTTCGCGTTTGAGAAAGACTGGCTTTACGTCTATATAACCTTGTTTGTGTTAGCTGTCCTGCTTTTCAGCCTCTTTGGCCACACCCTGATGTAATCAGCCATCTGCATCAGGCGAGCTCGTCCAGCAGGGCCGCCGCCCGGGTCAGGTTGTCGACTCCGAAGACCAGCAGCAGCAGCGCCGATCCTGGCTCCAGCCCGCAATACGAATAGTCAATGTTGATCTTGTTGGCGCCGAGGTGCGAGGCCGCGCGTCCCAGTTCTCCCGGCCGATGCGGCAGGCTGATGACGGCGACATCTCCTTCCTCGAAGATCATGCGCAGGCTGCCCAGGGCCGCGTTGGCGCGCGCCGGATCGTCCACCACGAAGCGCGCCAGGCTCTCGCCCTCCTCCACGTAGGACTGAAAAGCCAGGATGTTCACCCCACGCTCCGCCAAGGCCACGCAGCAGTGTCCCAGGGCGCCCGGCTTGTCTTCGATAGTGACTGTAAACTCCTTCGCCTTCGCCATGCAGCAAACTCTCTCTCATGACCCCGCTTAAACCTGACAGGCACACAAAAACAATGCCTGCCGGGGACCAGTGGATCATTGCGGCAGTCTACCTGGAACTATTTGCCATCAGACTGAGTATAACTTCTCAAGGTTGTAACCGGACAATGCGAGGTCTGCGGCGGTGGAATGAGTTTTACGTTTCCCGCTCCGCCAAGTTTCACCCCAGCAAGCGCAACCGCTTGCTGGGGACCCCGAGACGCAAAACGGGAAACGCAAAACGAACAGATCAGGCCCAGGGCTTTTCCGCGGCAGCC
>JBEKQR010000076.1:0-13327 GCA_049519515.1 Candidatus Korobacteraceae bacterium | reverse complement strand
GCTAATCTGTAAACTAATGAGTAATCTACCCTTAATCATCCAAGGTGGAATGGGTGCGGGTGTGTCCAACTGGCGATTGGCCCGCGCCGTTTCTTCGCAAGGTCAGTTGGGAGTCGTTTCCGGGATAGCTCTGGCCCACATTCTCGCCAGACGGTTGCAAGACGGCGATCCCGGCGGCCACATGCGTCGTGGGCTTGATCATTTTCCTTTTCCGCAAACAGCCGAGAAAATTTGGCGGAAATACCACGTTTTGGGCGGCAAGCCTGCGAAAGCGTCGTACAAGCCGGTACCAATGCCGGTCAAGGATGTGCCTCCGGAATTCAGCGAACTGTGCATCGTCGGAAATTTTGTCGAAGTTTTTCTTGCCCGCGAAGGGCACAACAATCCTGTGGGCATCAACTATCTGGAGAAAATCCAGATTCCGCATTTGGCTTCTATCTTCGGCGCCATGCTCGCCGGCGTTGGTTATGTGCTCATGGGCGCCGGCGTTCCACTCAAAATCCCGGGGGTTCTCGATCGCCTGGCGAATTTCGAGCCTGTGACCTACTCCCTGCAGTTGGCCGGCGCGCTGGACGGTGTGGATTCAACCGTTTCCTTCGATCCCCAGGAGTTCATGGAACACGATCTTCCGCCGCTGATGCGGCCCAAGTTTCTTGCGATCGTCTCCTCTAATACGCTGGCTGCAACCATGCTGAGGAAGGCCAACGGAAGGGTCGACGGACTGGTGATTGAAAGTCCCACCGCCGGCGGCCACAATGCGCCGCCTCGGGGGAAGCTCCAACTCACCGAATCGGGCGAAGCCATCTATGGAGAACGTGACAGGGTGGACCTGGAAGGAATACGCGCACTGGGTGTGCCTTTCTGGCTGGCCGGAGGGTACGGCGCCTCTGAAAAGCTGCGGGAAGCTCTGGCCGCGGGCGCCGCGGGGGTGCAGGTGGGCACGGCATTTGCATTCTGTGCCGAGTCGGGGTTGAGGAACGACTACAAGGCGGCAATCCTGCAAAAGGTCGCCTCCGGCCAAGGAAGGGTGTTCACTGATCCGGCAAGTTCCCCAACCGGCTTCCCCTTCAAGACTGTGCAGTTGGAGGGCTCGACGTCGGAGAAGCAAGTGTACTTGGCGAGAGCCCGCATCTGCGATCTTGGATATCTGCGAGAACTTTATGCCACTGACCAAGGCGTGATCGGCTACAGGTGTTCCGCGGAACCGGAAGACCATTACGTCGATAAGGCCGGGAAAATAGACAAAACCCTGGGAAAGAAGTGCCTCTGCAATTCACTGCTGGCGAATATCGGCCATCCACAGGTGCGCAGGGACGATTACGTTGAACAAGGCCTGGTTACCGCCGGCGACGACTTGACGGGAATCGGGCGCTTCTTCCCGCCAAACGGGACCGGCACTTACAGTGCCGCCGATGTTATTGCCAAGCTCTGCAGTTCGACTGTTGCCGCAACGGCGCCGGCATATCCGGTCAAAGACATGCAGCTCGCGTAACGCCGGATTGTCTCAACCCACATTTGGCAAAAGGTAAATGGGCCACCCGACCGGCACGCGTGTTCTGCTACGCCGCGGGTGTAGACTTCAACCTTGGCGGCAAATAATCAAGAAAAGCTTCAGCGGGTGCCCCATCCTAGCGTCGCGTAGTTTGCAACCGACGCTAGGGTGGGGTTGTAAAGCACTGCGACAGCTTTCTCTTTGCTCTTGCTTACGGAATGATCGGCACCAGCAGGTACGAGCCAGACTTGCCGCCGGCATGCAGTTTTACCTTGCCGCCAAAGACGCTGGCGGGGCGGTCGTCGGGATCGTTGTGCGTCATGCCGCCCGTGCCGCGGGTGCCGTAGACGAACTTCTTGCCGAACTCGCTCAGTTCGCCCTCGTACTCGTAGTCCTTGCCGCGAACCGTCAGCGCCAACCGCCAGCCCGTGGGGATGACGATCGAAGTCGGCAGGATCTCCACGTCGCATTCATAAACCTCTCCGGGCGTCAGCGGCTCGACCCGGTCGTGCGGATGGAAAGGCTGATACGGCTTGCTGCGCGCCGGGTCCAAGCGGCGGTGCGAAGCCCGCAGCCAACCGTTGGCGATCGCTGTGTTCGGGTCCGTCGAACCCATGAAGGTAACCTCTTTCCCCTGCGGGTTGAAGACGCGCACGATCAGGAACAGGTCGGCATCCTTGGTCGAGGAAGAGATAAACAGCTTGGCCGCCATGTGGCCGGTGATCTCCGTCGGCTTGGTGACCGGCGGCAGCCAGAAGGTAAGCCCATTGCCGAGCGCCTCGTACTCGACGGCCGTCCCCTGCGCTACCGGCTTGGGCGAGAGCGAGAGGTGCGTACCGGAGGCCTCCGCCTTGATGTTGACCGGAGCAGGATCGAGGTAGAACTTTGTCCACTGGGTGCGCGCCAGCGGCCACTCCTTCTCGGCGCGGGGGACAAACTTCTCTCCCGGATGGCGAATGTTGAGCTGCACCGGCGGCTGCTCGCGCTCCCAGCCGTTGTCGATCCCTTTGAGGAAGTAGTCGAAGAAGCGCTTCTGCAGCGCCAGGCCGTAGCCGGCGGAGAAAAGCCCCCAGTGCGAGTCGCCGTGGACCTCGAGCCACTTCTTCTTGGAGGCGCCGTGCACGTAGGCGTTGAAGTTGCCGCGCGGGTGAATGCCCTGGCCGCCCCAGTTGGCGCAGGTCAGGAACGGCACCGTCACCTGCGAGAGGTCGGTCGAACGCAGGCGGTGCCACTCGTCGCAGAGCGGATGCTTCTTGGTTTCCACAAATGGGTCGTGGCGGTTCTTGGCCAATTCCTCTTCGCTGAGTGTTACCGGTCCGGCGATGGATTGGCCGGTGTTCGGATTCTTCGGAGCACGTTCGCCGAGGCCGTACTGGATTTTGGAAAGCTGCGCCTTCGCCCAGCGCTTCTGGAACTCCGACAGAATGCCGCCGTGATAGAGGAAGTCGCGGTAGTTGTCGTTCTGGCCCTCCCAGGGAATGATTGCCGCCAGATGCGGCGGATGCATGGCCGCCACCTGCCACTGGTTGCTGGCGTAGTAAGAGATGCCGAGCATGCCGACCTTGCCGCTGCTCCACGGTTGTACTCCGGCCCATTCGATACACTCGTAAAGATCTTCCACCTCGACCGGAGCCATGGTGCTTAGGAAACCCGGCGACCAGCCGGCGCCGCGCGAGTCGACGCGCACGCAGACGTAGCCGTGCGGCACCCAACGCTCTGGGTCGGTGGTCTCCCAGTTCTGATACTTGTTGGTCGAGCCCTTCAGAATCTCCGGATGGTCGGCGACCAACTTCTCCCAGTGCATCGGGTAGCCTTCCTGGTAGGCGAGTCCCTTGGCGTAAAGGCCATAGGTCAGGATGACCGGGTACTGTCCCGCCGCTATGGGCCGGTAGACGTCGGCCCGCAGAATGATGCCGTCCTTGGCCGGGATGGGCACATTCCAGTCGATGCGCATCCCGTCCTTCACTTCGCTGTGCGACTTGACTTCGGGTATCTGGCTTGCTTGGCTCATAGTTCGACGCTCCTCGTAAAACTTTCAATGCGGCTAAGTTGTCTGGTTACCGGGGCAAAGCGGCTGCGGCAGGTCTTGGATGAAAATTGCTACGGATTGTTGCGCAGTGACCTTACAGCACCCGCATCATGCAGCCGATGACAGATACGCCACTCCTCGCTGGCGCAAGCAGTGGCGGCGGTAAAAATCAGTTGTAATCCCAACAAGCGCCGTCTGCGCTTGCCGGCAAAAGAACATTGCCAATCAGAGCGGAGTCCCAACAGGCGCCGTACTTACGCCTGTTGGGATGGCCGCAACGTCCAATTATTTGGCGCCGACGACCTCAGCCACTTCCTCCTTGTGCAGTTTGGCTGCGCCGATGGTGCCGTCCTTGTTGAGCTGTTCAAGGTTCTGACCCTTAGGCTCGATGCCCAACCAGATGGTAGCCAAGCCGGCGATCAGGGATGTCGCGCCCAGGAATATCCAGCACTGGGTCATCATCTGCGCGCCTACGCAGTAGCCGATCACGTAACTGCCGATAGCCCCGCCGATGCGGCCCAGGCCCATGGCGGTCGAGGCCCCCAGCACGCGGATGTGCAGCGGGTAAACCTCAGGCACATAGATCGTGCTGCCGCAGAGCCCCATCTCCATGAAGAACTGGTAGAAAGCGGCGAACCAGAAGAAGGCGATTGCCGTGTGGACCCCAATCATGGGGAACAGCAAAATGCCCGCCATGGAGAATCCCAGGGTGATGAAGAACTTTCGGCCCACCTTCTCGCTCAGGAAGTACACCAGGAAGCGCCCGGCGATGGAGAAGAAGGAGATATACAACATGTTCTTGACGGCCGACTGCAGCGGCAGTCCATAGAACTTGACGAACAACTGCGGGATCCAGAAGTTCATCCCCCAGGACGCCATCAGCGGCAGCACCCAAAGAATCCAGGTGTGAATGGTGCGGCGGCGCATCTCGGGCGTGAACAGATCGCGGAAAACCGCCGGGGGAAGCATGGGCAGCGGCGGTTCATTCTGCACGGCAA
The DNA here is from genome assembly GCA_049519515.1 of Candidatus Korobacteraceae bacterium. Lineage (GTDB taxonomy): Bacteria > Acidobacteriota > Terriglobia > Terriglobales > Acidobacteriaceae > CAWBRT01. The sequence goes on along the minus strand of JBEKQR010000076.1, from coordinate 8,808 downwards.
TGCGCGACCGTTCAATCGCGTCATCCTTAATGTCCAGGTAATGGAGCGCTTTCCTGGCTTCTTCAAAACGCCCGCGATTGGCCAGCCAGCGAGGAGATTCCGGCACGTTGCGCCGGATCCAGAAGACCAGCAGGGCCGGCACCACGCCTACAAAAAACAGTCCCCGCCAACCATATCTGGGAAGCACCACCAAGGCGACCGAAGAGGCGATAAAGGTGGAGACAGGCCAGGCGATGGGCAGCGCTCCTCCGGAATAGCCGCGGATGCGCGCGGGAGCAAACTCGGCCAAAATGGAGGCGTCAACCGGGATCGACCCGCCGATTCCTAGCCCCATGCAGAAGCGCGCGCCGTACAGAAAGCCGATCGAGGGAGCCAAACCGCAAACGCCGCACAGAACGGAGAACATCAGGAGGGTCAGGGTAAATGCGGGCTTGCGGCCATACTTGTCGGCGATCCAGCCCCACATGAACGACCCAAGGCACATGCCAAGCAAAGTAAAGGAGCCGATTAATCCCAATTGTGCGGGCTTGGCGCCGAACTCCTTGGCAATGCCCGGTATGGCGAACCCATACAGGTAAGCGTCGCCGGCATCGAACAAAGATGCCAGGGCGGCGATGATAATTACCCCGACCAACGGACGCGTGATCGGCGAGGAGTCAATGGCGTGCCCAACGATGCGAAAACTAAGCTGCCCGGGGGCAACACCCGATTTTCCAGTCTGCATAAACTTCCCCCTTTATCCAAGCATCAGACCCAGTTCACCTGGGTTGCGTATCAATTCGCTTTTAATCCTTGCGTTAACAGACTGCCTCTAAAACCGCCACCGTGGCAGGTGATGGCAACGTCTGCCTTCCCCCCGAAGAGTCATGGCCGGAGACTGCACCTCCCGGCTTGGAAGCGCGGCGCGAACTGTTCCGATCACGATGAAGAGCCGAATGTAGCACACGTACCCTGATGATTAAGCTAGGCATCCTCAATCCGGGGAAGCACCGCCGTCCATATGGTTTCGCCAGTTCAAAAGAGAGAGTGGCGAGCATAACCCAAGTCCAGTGCGGCTTCAAGTAACTAAATAGTAACCCAGAACTCGCCCGGCGGCGCAATGGAATTCCGAGCGGCGGATTAATTACCCCGGCGCGCACCAGCAATGCTGCCCAGAACGGGCCCGCTCTGAGCCCGCTCTCCGGCTTGCTCCGGAGCGCCTGGAGAGCTGAAAGAGGCGCGGGGATATGCGCTCCGGTTGCGGAGCGGCGCAACGCAGGCTGAGCAGGAGTCCTGAGCAGCAAGTCACCAAAGCGGCCGGCGCCAATGAGAACGGCCTGCCCCGAGTCCCCAGCTAATCGGTTACCTTGCTGGGGACAACGGAGCAGGCCGTGATAGCCATTCTTCAGAACTAGTCCAACGTCACACCCTGGATACTTTGAGCTGGCCCTGCATGTACTTGCGGGCCTTGGCGTCGGTATTCGGGTTGAGCTCGGCGACCTTGAACTTGACGTCCTGGCCTTGGTTGAGCCTGATGTAATTGAGGATGGCCGGATGCTTGTAAATGTCGCCCGGGTTGAAGTCGACCAAGTCCGGCACTTCTTTGGCCTCCAGGTTCCAGACGTATTTCAGGAAGCCGCGGTTGCGGTTTGCGCGATCCCTCATGATATCCCACTGAGTTCCGGGGCCCAAGGCTGGAATGGCGACTTCCTTGGGCGTCATCGTGTTACGGGTGTACATCAGGAAGGAATAGGCGAACAGTTCATGGGCCAGCAGGTTATCCGAAGCGAAGACCGGGGCCGACGGCGGCTCGACAACATGGCCTATGTCCGGCCCGATCAGCGTCTGCACCCGGCGGGCCGCCGTAACCGTAAGCCTCAGCTTCGACTTGATCTCCGGGACCTCGTTGATCTCCTCGTACATGGGGTGGTAATTCGCGCCGCCCTGGTGAAACAGCTTGCGGCTGTCTTCCCGCAGGAACCCAACCCCGATCTTCAAGCCGGAGCTGAAGTCCGCCAGCATATGCGATGACAGGCGCGGGGCATAGATAATGTGATCCACTTCGTTGACGAACGAGGTGACGCGCAGCGGCTCCTTCCAGTGATTCTCTCCCTTGGGAGAGGTTGCAATGTAAGCGTCGTAGCCGCGCTCCTCGAAAAAGACCGGGGTGGCGCCGTTCTTCTCAATCACCTCGAGAAGGCCGGCTGTCTTGGCAAACTCGCGCGAGGAACCTCTGACCTGCCCCGTTGCGTTCCAGTAGACAAAGCGGCAGCCCGACTGGTCGCCGACAAAAATCTTGGCGGTGGGCTGTTGCTCCTTTACAACCTTGAGCAAACAATCAAGACCCCACGGGTCGGTGGTCGCAGGATAGGGATTGCCCGAGTTCAGGGCAAGCTTGATAAGAATCCTGTCGTTATTATGCAGCCACGAGAAGTCCGTGGCGTCCTCTACCATCTTCTTGAACAATGGGTAGGAGGTCTCGCCCTTGGACAACCAGGCCACGCTTACCTTTGCATTCTTGACTGGAGTCATTGTTTTCTTGTTGTTATCAAAAGCGAAACCTACGCCTCCCAGCAGTGCCATGGAAGACAGACTGCCGATGCTCCACAGGAACTGGCGACGATCGATACCTGGCTTTGAGTCCATTGACATGCTCCTTGCGAAGTAACTGTTGACTTTGCGCGCGTAAACTGGGTTCGATGTCATTTACCACTTCTCTACCGGGAAGTCAATCAATCTGTTACCCCCCCAACTGGCAAAAACTCTTGTGGACTGGTGGCCCACATTTGCGGAGCCGCAGGCAGAGCTAATGTGGGGCTACAGCAGCGATGGCCCCACATTTGCCAAAGGCAAATGTGGGCCACCTAGCCATCGTAATTCAATCTGAAATCAAAAATCTGAAATCTGAAATGGCTCTACGGCAGCACCTTGCCCGGATTCATGATCCCCAGCGGGTCCAGCGCGGCCTTGATGCGCCGCATGGTATCCAGCTCCGCGCCTCCGCGCCATTTTTCCATCATGTAGGGCTTGATCTGCCCGATGCCGTGTTCGGCGGAAAAGCTGCCGTCGAACTGGCGTATCACCTCCATCACCGTCCCCATGATCTCGTGGTCCTGCTTCTTGAAGGCCTCGTGATCGGCGCCGATGGGGGGCGTCAGGTTGAAATGGATATTGCCGTCTCCCATGTGGCCGTAGGGGATTACGCGAATTCCCGGGAAGCGCCGCTCGCACTCCGCCTTGGCCCGCATTATGAACTCCGGGGTTTTGGAGACGGGCACGGTGACGTCGTTCTTGATCGACGGGCCCTCGCGCGCCTGCGCCTCGACCACCGTCTCGCGCAACTGCCACACCGCTTGGCGCTCGGCCGCGCTTCCCGCTATGACGCCATCCAGAATCAGCCCGGCTTCCATGCCTTTTTCCAGAACATCTTCCAGCTTCTGGCGCAGCCCGGAATCCACCGCCACGTCGGCCAGTTCCACCAGCACGTAATGATCGTAGGACTGTTCCAAAGGCAGGCGGGTGCCGGCCACGTTCTTGAGCACCAGGTCCATTATGGCGCGGTGCATGTATTCGAAGGCCTGAATCTTTTCGTTGTGATGTCGCCGGCAGAGGACAAACAGGTCGAGCGCCGCCTGCACGGAAGGCACGGCGCAGAATGCCAGGACCACCTCATGCGCCCGCGGCACCAGCTTGAGCACCGCTCCGGTGATGATGCCGAGCGTGCCCTCCGAGCCGACGAAGAGCTGGCGCAGGCAGTAGCCGGTGTTGTCCTTGCGCAGACGCCGCAGCCCGTTCCAGATCTGCCCGCCGGGCAACACCACTTCCAGCCCGAGCACAAAATCGCGGGCATTGCCGTAGCGGACCGTGTTGTTGCCGCCGGCATTGGTGGCGAAAACACCGCCCATCTGCGCCGAGCCCTCCGATCCCATAGACAGCGGCACGGTGCAGTCTTTGGCGGCCGCCGCATCCTGGGCGGCCTTGAGCGTCACCCCGGCATCGACGGTCATCGTCATGTCCACCGGGTCGAGCTCGCGGATCCTGTTCATGCGGGAAAATTCCATCACCAGTTGCGTGCCGTCGGCGCTCGGAGTGGACCCGCCCATCATTCCCGTATTGCCTCCCTGCGGCACAATCGGCATGCGCCGGCGCGCGCAGAGCTGAACCACCTGCGCCACTTGCTCGGTCGAGGCGGGACGCACTACGGCTGGCGTGCGGCCGCGATACAGATGCCGGTAGTCTTCGCAATAGACGGCGGTTTCCTGCGGGTCGACGATCAGCCCCTTCTCGCCGACAATCGCCTTCAGCGCGGAGTAAAGTTCGGTCCATTCATCTGAATTAGCCGTGCCAGCCATTTGAGTTCCTTTGGGTTTCTAGAAGTTCTTCGTTTCTCGAATCAAGTTTCCAGTTTCGAGTTTCAAGTTTCAAGTTTGAAATTTCACAAATTGTGGTCGTACAGGAAGAAACATGAAATGTGCAACGTGAAACGAAATCTTTCATCTCAAATCAGGTTTCCCGTTTCACGAATTGTGAGTGTGCACGAAAGAACGTGAAACGTGCAACGGGAAACGTGAAACGGAATCTTTCATCTGAAATCTTCAGCGCTCCACCCAACTCCGCCCGCCGTCGCTGGTAAGCCAGGCTGTGCCATCGTCGGCCACGACCGCCCCGTGGAGCGCGTCCTCGAACTCTATGCGCGTGATGGTGGGAGCTGAGAGGTCGCGCCTCGGCAGCTTCACCTGCTCCCAGCTTGCGCCGTCGTCGCCGGAGTGAAACAGGCTCGCCTGCGATCCGCCCGCCCAAACGTTTTCGCCCATGACGGCGACCGCGTGGAAGCGCACATTGGCGGGGCTGAGCACGGTCTGCCATTCTCCTCCCTCGACGGCGCGCTGCAGCTCGTCGTTGGCGGAGATTCGCCAGCGGGCCGGGGCGGCTGCGGCCCTGCCGGGACCTGCCGTTCTCGGGCTCGCTTGCCTGGACTTTTCCATCGAGAACGCGCCGGTCATTCTCTCGCCGGTCATTCTCTTTGCAGCCGCTCTCCGCTCCTCCATGGTTCTCATCGCTTGCGCGCGCGTCTGCTCGCGGCTGCCGCCCTCAGGTGGCGCTGCTGCAGTACCGGAGGTCATGTCAGCGCCAGTTCCTGGGCCGCCGGCGGATGCCGCGTTTGCATTCGCTGACGGTAAAGAACGTGACATGCCGTAACGCCCAGCGGAGGCGGGAGGAACCTCTTGCGGAGCCTGCGATCCCATGCGCGCCGGGCCCGTCATTGGCTGAGGCGCAGGTTTCTCCACCGGTCCAGCAGAGGCGGAAGGGGCATTCGCCTCCGGCGCCCGCGATGTCACGCCAGGCAGTGGCGCGCGTGGCATTACAGTACGAGGCTTAAGGGCCGGCTGCACAGACGGCGTTTCCTTATCGATCGCGTCCGTTGCCGTAGCAGGCGGGAGAGCAGCTTTCTTCTCTGGAGCAGCAGGTTTGGGAGAAGCAGGCGCGGCCTGCTTCGCCGTGACGTCAGGGGCCGGAGCCGGCAACGGCTCGGCGCTGGCCGCCGGAGCGCGTACCTCTTGCTGCGTGGCGGCAATCCTGGCTTGCTGGGCCACATGCAATTGGGCTTTGTAGATGATTCCCACGCTTCCCACGACCACGGTGGTGGCCACGACGGCAGCCCATGAGAGCCAGCGTGCCCTGCCCACAGCCGGAACGAACACTGCCTGCGGAGTTTCCGCGCTGGGCGCCGCAAGCCGCGCCACCTCGCGGCAGGATGGGCAGACAGCCAGGTGCGCCAGCAGGCGTTCGCGCTCGCTGGAGGTGACCGCGCCTTCCTGGAAGGCGGTCAGCAGGCCCGCGTCCGGATGCGCCGGGGCCCCCGGCAGACGCAGATCTTGCGTCTGCTGGGGTGTATCAGCGGAAGTTTGCGCTTTGGCCAGCGCCTGCTTAACCGGATTTGGCAGTCGTTCACTCACGGTTTGGCGTCATCTCCTTTATAGAACGGACGGAGAACGTTTTCTTGCCCTAAACTTTCTTTCACGTTAATTCTGAGATCGCGGACATCGGCCTCCTCGAGACACTCGTCTGCCTGCCTGGGGCTCATGCCCTCGGCCAGCAGTTGCCGGCGAATGCCCTTGCGCAGGCTGGTGGTGAGCCGGTCCAGCTTGCGGCTGATGGTTGACTCGTGCATGCGCAATTGCCGGCCGAGCTCGGCCAGGGTCTGTCCATCAAGAAAATAAGCCGCCAACAGGAACTTCTCCTCGGGGGTAAGCGAGGCGAGCGCCGCTGCCGTCGCCCTCTCCAGGCGAACGTCAGACACCGGCTCTGCTGCCGCTGGCTCGGCGGCGAAGCTGGCGCCGGCCTCGATCTGCTCCTCCAGGCTCACCGTGCGCTTCTGCGCGCGATAGCGGTCAACGTAGCTCTGGGCGAGCACTGTCCGCAGCCACCCCTCGAGCGACCCGCGTCCCATGTAGTAGGCGAGCTTGCTGGTGCGCGCGCCGTTTGCCGAGGGCAGCCCGTAAAGCTCGGCATAGAGACCATCGGCCAGTTCGCCCGCGCTGGCCTCGTCATGGGCGATACCCAAGGCCGCCTCGTAAAGCTTGGCGCGGTAGCGGTTCAGGAACTCGTCCCAGGCCGCCGCGTGGCCGGTGGCGCAGGCCCGTGCCAGCACCAGCTCCTCCACCCGCAGCAGTCCAAGCAGCTCCAGCGCCTCCGCCTCGCTCGCGCTGGCGTATTTTGCCAGCACCTCGGCCAGGATCTGGAAAAACTCACCGGCCGGGATGGCAAAGCGCTCGGCATTGGCTTGCCGATATAAGCGCCGGGCGGCTTCTTCCACTGCCGGGGAGAGCGCCGCGGCTAAGCCGGGGTCCCCGGCAACGACCGCCTTTGTCGTTGACGGGGTGGTAGCGGGGCTAGCGCTTTCTGGTTTGGCCTCCTGGGGCATGATCACGGATGCTATCAAATTGGGGCCCACGGCAAACGCCGATTTTGCGTTTGCTGGGGCAGAAAATTTTGTGCAAGAAAGCAGGGCGTGCGCGTTCTTTGGATGAAGCGGCACCCCAGCGAGCGCGACATCGGCCCTCGCCGGGGGCCCCGAGCCAAAAGGAGGCTTATATGACACGGCGCACGGCATTGCTTGCGACCCTGCTGTTGATGGCAATTACCTCGATCCAGGCGCAACGCCGGATTCTCGCGAACCCCGGGCAGGACTCGGGCTACCCCGACATCAAAGGCTACAGCGCGCCCAGCGGCTACAGCGTATTGGAACCCATCACCAGCGGTAATCTCACCATCTTCCCGGTGGCCGCGGCCACCAGCCATGAAACCTCGCAATTCATCACCCTGGACGAAGGCATCCGCGCCGGGACGGTGATCATAACCGAGCAGGGAAGCGCGGGCGGCATGGTCCGTCCTGGATCGCGGCTGCCTGCGGGGGGCGCCGAAGTCAACCGCCTGGCGCTTATTAATAAGTCCGGCCGTCCGCTGCTGTTGCTGGCAGGAGAGATTGTCACCGGCGGCAAGCAGGACCGCGTAATTGCCGCCGACAGGATCGTGCCGGCCGGCGCCGAAGCGGTCGATCTCGGCGTCTTCTGCGTGGAGCCCGGCCGCTGGGTCGGCAGCGGCTCCGGCTTTGGCTCGATGAAGTTGCAGATGGCCCAGCCCAGCGTGCGGCGCCCGGCGATGGCCGCCAAGAACCAGCAGATGGTGTGGAACGAGGTGCGCGAATCCGCCCGCAGCATGAGCGCCAGGGTTCCAATGGCTGCCGCTCCCGCCCTCAGGGGCACGACCTCTTACGCCAAGGTCATGGACAACGAGGCCGTGCAGAAGACCGTGGACGAAGTGGCCGCCCCCATCATCAAGAACCATGATGAGGTGCTGCGCTACCTCAAGCAGAAAAAAGCGGTCGGCGTGGTGGTCGCGGTCAATGGCGAGGTAATGTGGGCTGACATCTTCGCCAGCACCCCGTTGCTGGAGAAATACTGGCCCAAGCTGGTGCGCTCCTACGCCGCCGAGGCCGTTACCGCTGGCACTGCCAAGAATGCGGGCGGCAACGCCAAAGACGCGGGCGGCAACGCCAAGGACGCGCAGCAGTTTGTCGATGAACTGGGCGGCGGCAAGGAAGTTGCCGAGACCGAGCCTGGACTCTTCCGCCGGGTGGACGTGACCGGCGAAGGCTACCGCGTCTTCACCCTCACCTCGCTGCTTCCCAAAACCAACTTCGACGTTCACATCACCAAGATGAAGCAGCGGCAGGCAGTACACGCACAGAGGTGGGTTGAGTAACAGATCGTTTCACGTTTCACGCCGAGTGCCCCATCCTGGCGTCGCGTAGTCCGACGCTAGGGTGGGGTTTTTTGATGCTGGGCGCCCCATATCCCGCGCCGCCGGAACCCCAATTTGAGATAGGCAGTGCGCCCGGTAGGGCTGTGCCGCTTGCAGCAAATTGCTCGCTCGGCGGCGCTGACCTGGGGAATGACTCGCGCCCCACATCTGCGCAGCAGATGTGGGTATTTTTCGCCGGGCGAACTTCCGCGCTCAAGCGGAAAGACGTGTTGCTCCGGGGCCGGTAAAGTGTATGATTGCACCGCTCACAATTCAGAATTGAAAAGCTCCAACACTTCGCGGCAGGGGCCGCTGATAGTTTGCGTTCAAATTTCTATTGGGGGTAAACGAGATGGCTGACGACGTGGGAAAGCAGAAAAATATAACGCGCAGAGGTTTTCTGCAGGGCGCGGCTTTGAGCGGAAGCGCGGCCCTGGCCGGCGCCGCCTTGGGCGGCAGCACGCTGATGGCGCAGACGCCGTCAAAACCCGGAAGTTCGCCCGCCTCCGCGCCCCGGCATCGGGA
>JBEKQR010000075.1:0-13416 GCA_049519515.1 Candidatus Korobacteraceae bacterium | reverse complement strand
AGCAAAGCTGATTTTCTGAATAGCGGGATGGGGAAAAGCAACAGCTTAACCGCAGAGGACGCAGAGGAGCACAGAGAAAATCACGAGCAGATGTAGGGCGGTTCGAGACGAAACAGAATTCTTTTGGGGTTGGAACAGACCACACCTGCTTAACCCACGTTTGCCAACTGCGGCAAATGTGGGGCACGTACAAGTGTGGGCCATCCCAACGTGAAACGAGAAACGTGAAACGTGCTCAAGCTGCCGGCTGCAGCTCCTCCAGCAGCTCGTTGCGCAGGGCGCTGATCAGCTCGCCGGAGAGCTTCTTCCCTTCCCAAGTAAGGTAAAAAACATCGATAGCCATCTCTCCTTCGGTGTCGATGAGCGCGACCTCGATGTTGCATTTCTTCTCGGCCAGCACCGAGGCAATGCGGTAGAGCAAGCCCGGCCGGTCCTGGGCGATCATCTCCACCAGCGTGCTATGGACAGCCGAGCCCTCGTCGAACTGCACCCGCGGTTCGATGCGCACCTTGGGCGTTCTTGTCTCGGCGTACTTGCGCCCGCTGCCCAGGGCTTCCAGGCTGCGCCTGCCGGTGAGCACCTCGACGAAGCTGCGCTGAAACCGCTCCCACTCCTGCAGGTTCAGCTCCAGGGTATGAAAGCGGTCGGTGAAGAAGAACGTGTCCACCACCACGCCGGCCGCGTTGGAAAAGGCATCGGCCTTGATGATGTTCATGCCCCAGGCGGCCAGAATGCCGGCCAGCTTGGCGAACAGGGCCGGCTGATCGCCGGTGACGATGGTCATTTCGAAGCTGTCGCGGTTGCGCCGCAGCGTAGTCTGCACCGGCTCGGAGCGCAGCTTGGCAGCCAGTTCCATATGGGCCACGATATCCTGCGGACTGTGCAGCCGCAGGTAGCGCCGGGGAAGCCCTTCCAGGAACTCCCGCACGCGCTTGGCGCCCAGGCGCGGCGCCAGCAGCCGGATTCTCGCCATCTGCTGGTCGCTGGTGTCGGCGTGAAAGCGCTCGTCATCGACGCTGCGGTCCAGGCGGTTGGCCGTGGCTACGTACAGCCGCCAGAGGTTCTCCGCCTTCCATGGCGTCAGGGCGTCCGGGTTGACCGCGCTGATGTCGGCGTAGGTCAGCAGGCAGAGCATCTTCAGCCGCTCGGGCGAGCCCACGGCCTGGGCCAGCGTCTGCAGCGTGCCCGGGTCGAAGATGTCGCGGCGCATGGCCGCCGACATGTCCAGGTGGTAGGCAATCAGGAAACTGACTGTTTCCGTATCCTCGACGGACAAGGCCAGGTCGGCGCAGGCGCGGCTGGCAGCCATGAGACTGGCATCGACGTGGTCTTCGCCCGGCTCGGCCTTGCCCAAATCGTGCAGCAGCATGGCCAGGTAGAACAGGTCGGGCCGTTCTATTTCGCCCAGCAGTTCGGCAAAATGGCGTTCCTGCTCGCTGGTTGAGCCATGCAAGCGCTGGAGCGCGTCGATGGCGCGGAAGGTGTGTTCATCGACCGTGTAGCGATGGTAGAAGTCGCGAATCACCAGCGAATCCACCAGTCGGAATTCGGGAAGCAGCAGCCCAAGCACGCCAAGCTCCTGCATGGAGCGCAGCGCCATTCCCGCATGCGGGCGGGTAATCACGTTGCGCAACGCCTGCCAGCGCAGCGGGCCAGCGAGGCTTTGCGCGGAAACCGCCGGCAGGGCCTGTTCGATGCGCTGTTCGGTGCTGCCGGCCAGTTTGAAGCCATGCTGCGCCACGAACTCGAAGACGCGCAGCAGCACCTCCGGATCGGCAGCCGCCGACGTTTGCTGCAGGTAGACACGCCCGTTGACGACCGCGAAATCGGCGCTCGAAAGCCGCGAACGCCAGCTCTGAAACTGCTGGTAGATCGACGAGCGCGCCGGAACCACGTCATCCAGCATGAGCGAGGCCAGGCGATTGATGCTGCGGGTGCGGCGGAAGTAGCGGCGCATCCACACCGGAGTTTCGGTGGCGGCGCCCTGGAAGCCGATGCCGGCCTGAGCGGCGGCATCCTGCGCTTCCCAGGAGAGAGTGTCCTCATCGCGCCCGGCGCGGTAGTGCAGGAAGCAGCGCAGGGCGCTCAAGAATTCGATTGCTCCCCCCGACTGCTCGCGCAGCTTCGGCGGGAAGCTCTCGCTGGCGTCGACCCATCGCCGCGAACGCGAAAAGCCGTTGAGGAGCGACAGCCAGCAGGCCAGGTGATAATCGCGCAGCCCTCCGGGCGTCTCCTTCACGTTGGGCTCGAGATGGAAGATGGTGTCGCCCATCTTCCGCCTTCTCTCTACGTTGACCTCCGAAAGGCCGCGCACGAACTCCTGCCAGTCGCGAACCACGGTCCTGGGAATGACCTGGTCGTGCAGGCGCCGGAACAGCTCCTGGTCGCCCGCCAGGCAGCGGCAGTCGAGCAGGGAGATATTGAATTCAAGGTTGTCGCGGTGAAGGCGGTCGCAGTCTTCCAGCAGCCGCGTGGTGGGGCTGAGTTTCAGCCGGACGTCCCACAGATCCTGGCAAAATTGCCGAATGCGGTCCTTCTGCTCCGCGCCCGGCAGTTCTTTTTCGCAGAGGAAGAGCAGATCGATGTCCGAGTGCGGAAACAACTCGCCGCGCCCGTAGCCGCCTATGGCAACCAGGACCAGCCCGGCGGGGCCTCCCGGCTCGGGGCTGATGTATTCCTGCCAGAGCCGCGAGACCAACGAATCGATCAGCGCGGTGCGCTGGCGAGTGACGGCGCGGCCATCCTGGCTCGCCTCGAACTCGCGGCGAATGCGCTCCGACTCGGCGTCGTACAACGTTCGCAAGCTATCGGCCCGGCCGCCCGCGGCCATCCATGCACCTCGTACTCAGGGGTTAGGGAGTAGGGGTTAGGGATTAGAACCATTCCGCAGTGGCGGATCTGTGCCCTGTTTTTTCATGCTGAGCGCAACCAGTAGCCCGGCAAACGCCGCCTTTGCGTCTGCTGGGGTGGTGAAACGGAAACGTCCCAACACGCAAAGTTGAAAAGATGAAGGCCCAAGCCTTCTATCGAAAAGCCTTGCACAGCACGGAGCGGGACAGGCCCATGGGATGCTTCGCGCCTCCTATCAGAGTCGTTCAGCATGACACCCGAAGCGTAGAGCATTTTCTGGTTCTAACCCCTACCCCCTGCTCCCTGACCCCTGACTTGCTCATAGCGCGTTGGCGCCGCGCTCCTCGTTGCGAATACGGATTGCATCGTCAACGCGGCTGAGAAAGATTTTGCCATCGCCGATCTTGCCGGTCTGCGCCGCCTTGATGATCGCGTTTACCGCCTGTTCGACCACCTCATCGCGCAGCACGATTTCCAGTTTCACCTTGGGCAGCAGGTCAACCGTGTATTCACGGCCGCGATAGAACTCGGTATGCCCCTTCTGGCGGCCATGGCCGCGCGCTTCCAGGACCGTGAGACCGTCAATCCCGATCTCCAGCAGCGCGCTCTTTACCGCATCCAGCTTAGTGGGTTGAATCACCGCTTCCAGCTTAATCATTGTCTTTCTCGTGGCCGGGAGATTTCGATAACTACCTCAAAGAGGACTCCGAAGCCTCCCAATAGTATCCTTCTTCGCCGTGCTGCGTCAGGTCCAACCCCTCGACCTCATTCCCCTCGGAGACGCGCAGGCCGATTACCATATCGACGACCTTCAAGATAATAAGCGTTCCCACCGCGGCCAGCACCCACGTAATCAGCACGCCGACAAGCTGGTTAAGTATCTGAGAGTAATTTCCGTCGATCATCCCCGAGCCCAGCACGTTTCCCTGAGCGTCCTTGAAAATCGGATTGACGGCCTTGCTGGCGAAGACACCGGTCAGCAGCGCGCCCAGGGTGCCGCCCGCGCCGTGAACCCCGAATGCGTCCAAGCTGTCGTCATAACCAAAGGCCGCCTTCACCTTGGCGACCATTAAGTAGCAGACTACGCCGGCCAGGAGCCCAATCAACAGCGCCGGCATCGGGGCGACGAAGCCGCTGGCGGGAGTTATCGCTACCAGGCCTGCCACCGCTCCGCTGATTGCGCCCAGCACGCTTGGCCGTCCCATGGTAATCCACTCGGCCGCGCCCCAGCCAATGGCTGCCGCCGCCGCGGCGAAGTGCGTGGCCACAAAGGCGCTGGTGGCAAGACTGCTGGCGGCCAGCGCGCTGCCGGCGTTGAAGCCGAACCATCCCACCCACAGCATGCAAGCCCCGATCACGCTAAGCACCACGCTGTGCGGCGGCATCGGCTCCCGCGGATAACCGATGCGCTTGCCCAGGTACAAGGCGCAGACCAGAGCCGAGACCCCGGATGAAATATGCACCACGGTGCCGCCGGCGAAATCCAGCGTGGGAAAACGGCCGCCCAGGGATGCATTCAGCAGTCCTCCCTTGCCCCACACCATGTGCGCCATCGGCGCATAGACGATCAGTGACCACAGAACCAGGAACGCCGTCATGGCGCTGAACTTCATGCGCTCGGCGAACGCTCCGGTAATGAGCGCCGGCGTGATGATGGCGAACATGAGCTGGTAAATCATGTAAGTCTGCGCCGGAATGGTGGCGGCGTAGCCGGCATCCGGCTGGGCGCCCACTCCCCGCAGGAACGCGTGCTGCAGGCCGCCTATGAACGACGTCCCGGAGCCGAAGCACAGGCTGTAGCCAATAACTCCCCAGACGACCGTGATGACCGCCATCATGGCGAAGCACTGCATCATGGTGGCCAGCACGTTCTTCTTGCGCACCAGGCCGCCATAGAACAGCGCCAGGCCGGGGCCGGTCATCATCAGCACCAGGGCCGCGCTGGTCAGCATCCAGGCGTTATCGGCGGCGCCCTGGGCATCCGCGATCTTCTGCTCGAGTTGGGCAATCTGTTGCGCAGTTGCGGCCGCGTGCGCCGGAGCTGTTTGCGCCAACGCGGTTGCAGCGAAAACAACAAAGATGCACGTCAGCAGCAGGCATGCACGCCAAGTCACTCTAGACATCGATTGTTCCTCAGAGCGAAAGATGAAATGCGTTTCCCCGGACCCGCAACGAGAGTTCGTCCTTCCACAATGCTGCCGGAACATGCCGGCAAACGGAAATCAAAACGTTTTATTGCCTCCATCAAAGTTGTTTATGCCGCCTTAGAGCGCGATAAGGTAAGCTAAAAGAAATGGAATGAAGCCCTAAGGAGAAGCCGTTTGACTGACATTTCTCGCAGCGAACAATCGAGCCAACTGCGCGGCAAGACGATTGCCGTCCTGGGCGCCGGCAAGATGGGCGGCCTAATTGTGCGCGCACTGCTGGACAGCGGCGTAGTGGAAGCACAGCGCCTGCGCGCCACCGTGGAGCATGAATGGGAGGCCCGCGAGGCGCGGCCAAAGCTGGGTGTCAACGTCGGCACCTCCAACGCCGATGCCGCCCGTGCCGCCGACGTGGTCCTGATCTGCGTCAAGCCTCCCCAGGCGGCCAAAGTCCTTGAGATTATCCGCCCGGTTCTGTCGCGCGACGCCCTGGTGATCTCCATCGCCACCGGCGTCAGCACCGAGGACATAGAGTCGGTGCTTGAACCCCACGTCCCAGTGATTCGCGCCATGCCCAACACCGCTTGCCGGATCGCCTGCGGCATGACGGCGCTATGCGCGGGGAAGCGCAGCGAGCCCTCCCACATGGCAGTGGCGGAAGCCATTTTTTCGCTGATGGGCAAGACGGCCCAGGTGGATGAGATTCACATGGACGCGGTCACCGGCCTGTCGGCCAGCGGCCCGGCCTTCATCTACATCGTGCTGGAGGCACTGGCCGAGGGGGGAGTGCGCGTCGGCTTGTCGCGCGAACTGGCCACCATCTTTGCCGCCAATGCTGCTCTGGGAGCGGCCTCGATGGTGTTGAGCACGGGCGCGCATCCGGCCGTGCTGAAGGACGAGGTGACAACTCCCGCCGGCTGCACCATCGACGGCATTCTGGAGCTGGAAGAGGGAAACATACGCGCCACCCTTATCAAGGCCATCACCACCACGACGCGGAAGGCCAGCCAGTTGGCAAGGTCGTGACCACGGACGTTGCACGTTTCATCAGCCCACATCTGCCAACTACGGGCAGATGTGGGGCACGTGCCTTAATAATCTCGTCACCAGTCAGCAGGGATTTTTCAACTCTCCGGACCAGGCGGCTGATATTGCGGAGTGCGCGGGTCTTCCAGTATTTTCAGCGCAATCTGCGACCAGGTTTCCAGCCCGTCCGACTGCCTGCGTAACTCCGATATCTCCTGGAATCCGGACTGGGTGATAGCGCCCTCTCGCTTTTTCACTGCCAGACTGGCCAAGTCCCAGATGTGCACGATCCCGAGATGGACACTCCCGACGTCGTTGGAATCATCATTTATCAAAGCAACGATCCGGCTTTTGTATTCGGTTGTAAGAAGTACTTCTTCCTTAACTTCCCGCTCGGCGGCCTCCAGATAGAGCGTGCGATCGGACGCAAAAAGGTTCCGGTCGTCCATAGGCTCGATGTGTCCGCCGACGCCAATCGAGCGAAGCGCCACCAGCCGCGCCTCCCCAGACTGCTTGCCGCGAACGTAGGTAAAAACCGATGCGCCGAAGCGGAGGATGACGTAAGGAATCAGCTGCTTGAGCTTTGGATCGCGTTCGGCAGAAGCGCGAGCAACAAAACGGCTGTTACCCGTCTCGAATATGACGGAAAGATATCTCTCGACTTCGACCGTGTAACCCTGAAACGCTCCCAGTTGGCGGACAAATTCGGCTTCTGTCACCAGAACGAGCTGGTCCACGAGTGTCCCTCCCCGCGTCTTCGGTACGTGGCAGTCCCAATATACTCTAATGCCAAGACAACGAAGGCGATGAGGAACGCGAAACAGCCTCAGAACGCCGGTTCTTCCTGCTCGACAGGCGCGTTCTTGAGGCGCTCGCTCTCGGCTTTCAGGTAGGCGTCGACTCCTTTGGCCGCGGCGCGGCCTTCGGCGATCGCCCAGACGATCAGCGATTGTCCCCGGCGGGTATCGCCGGCGGCAAACACTCCCGGGACCGATGACATGTAGTTGGCGTCGGTGGCGACATTGCTACGCGAGTCCAGCGCCACGCCCAACTGCTCGAGCAGTCCTCCGCGCACCGGACCGAGGAAGCCCAGCGCCAGCAATACGAGGTCGGCATCGATGGTGAACTCGCTGCCGGCGATGGGCTCGAACTTCGGAGGCAGGCCGACGCGAATGCAATGCAGTTGTTTCACGTTCCCGTTCTCGTCGCCGCTGAAGCGCACGGTGGAGATGCTCCAGTCGCGCACCCCGCCCTCCTCGTGCGAGCTCTCGGTACGCAACTGCAAGGGCCAGAGCGGCCACGGCGTCTGGGGAGCGCGGCTGTCGGGCGGCTTGGGAAGCAATTCCAACTGCACAACCGATGCCGCCTTCTGCCGGTGCGCGGTGCCCAGGCAATCGGCGCCCGTATCGCCGCCGCCGATGATCACCACGCGCTTGCCGCAGGCCGTGATGTCCTGCCCTTCCGTAAGCGGCAGGCCTTCGCAGCGGCGGTTCTGCGGCGGCAGGAATTCCATGGCGAAATGGATTCCCTTCAGTTCCCTTCCCGGAATTTTCAGGTCGCGCGGCTGTTCGGAGCCCAGGGCGAGCACGACCGCATGGTAGTTGGGCCGCATCTCAGCCAGCGATAAATTGCCGCCAACATGCGCGTTGGTGATGAACTCGACGCCTTCCTTCCTCATCTGCTCCAGGCGACGGTCTATAAGGTGCTTCTCCATCTTGAAGTGCGGAATGCCGTAGCGGAGCAGGCCGCCGATGCGGTCGGCCTTCTCAAAGACGGTGACGCCGTGTCCGGCGCGGCGCAACTGCTGTGCCGCCGCCAGGCCAGCCGGCCCGGAGCCGATGACGGCCACCCGCATCCCGGTTTCCTGCTGCGGCGGCTCCGGCACGATCCATCCCTCCTCGAAACCTTTCTCGACGATGCTCTTCTCGATCTGCCGGATGGTGACCGCCGGCTCATGGATGCCGAGAACGCACGCCGCCTCGCACGGGGCCGGACAGAGCCGCCCGGTAAACTCCGGGAAATTGTTGGTGGCGTGCAGTTGGCGGACCGCTTCGCGCCAGCGCCCGCGGTAGACGTGGTCGTTCCAGTCGGGAATGATGTTGCCCAGCGGGCAGCCGGTGTGGCAGAAGGGGACGCCGCAATCCATGCAGCGCGCGCCCTGCTTCTGCAATTTATCTTCGGGGAACTGGGTGTAGATCTCGAACCAGTCGTTGATGCGCTCCGTCGCCGGGCGCCGCCCCGGCAGTTCACGCCCGAATTCCATGAAACCGGTAACCTTACCCATGCTTAACCTGCTTCTCGGCGGAGTACGCCGCAGTGGCAGCCACCGCCTTGGAGGACCGCTCCAGCCGCGGAACGCCAAGCACGCGCTTGTACTCGTGCGGGAATATCTTGATGAACTGCGGCAGCGTGTCTGCCCAATGCTCCAGGATCCATTGCGCGCGCCCGCTCCCGGTCGCTTTCTGATGACGCTCGATGGTCGCGCGCAACAGTTCCACATCCCTGTCTTCGAGTACCTGTTCCAGATCGACGCCCGCCACGTTGCAGCGCTCCTGCTCGAAGTCGCCATCATCATCGAAGACGTAAGCTATGCCGCCCGACATGCCGGCGGCAAAGTTGCGCCCGCACTTGCCGATCACCACCACCAGGCCGTTCGTCATGTACTCGCAGCCGTGATCGCCGACGCCTTCCACCACGGCGGTAGCGCCGGAGTTGCGCACGGCAAAGCGCTCGCCGGCAGTGCCATTGAAATAGGCTTCGCCGCTGGTCGCGCCGTAAAGGGCCACGTTGCCGACCAGGATGTTCTGCTCCGGGGCAAAGGTCGAGCTCCGCGGCGGATAAACGATCAGTTTTCCGCCCGAGAGTCCCTTGCCCACATAGTCATTGGTGTCGCCTTCGAGCGTCAGGGTCACGCCCTTGGCCAGAAATGCGCCGAAGCTCTGCCCGGCCGAACCGTTGAACTCGTAGCAAATGGTGTCTTCCGGCAGGCCCTTGGAGCCGTAGCGGCGTGAGACCTCTCCGCTCAGCATGGCGCCGACGGTGCGGTCCACGTTGCGGATCGGCAGCTTCACCTGCACGGGCGTCATGTTCTCCAGGGCGGGCCGTGCCAGCTCGATCAGCTTGTGATCGAGCGCCTTCTCCAGCCCGTGGTCCTGCTTCTGCACGCAACGCCGCGCCACGCTGGCCGGCCTGGGCGGATCGTAGAGAATGCTGGAGAAGTCCAGGCCGCGGGCCTTCCAGTGGTCCAGGGCGCGCTTCATGCTGAGCATGTCGACCCGGCCGATCATCTCGTCCATGGTGCGGAAGCCGAGCTGCGCCATGTACTGGCGAACCTGCTCGGCGACGAAGAAGAAGAAATTGATGACGTGCTCGGGCTGGCCGCGGAACTTGGCGCGCAGCGCCGGGTCCTGCGTAGCAACGCCCACCGGGCAGGTATTCAGATGGCATTTGCGCATCATGATGCAGCCCATGGAGATGAGCGGCGCGGTGGCAAAGCCGAATTCCTCGGCGCCCAGCAGTGCGGCGATCACAACGTCGCGGCCGGTTTGCAGCTTGCCGTCGGTCTGCACGCGTATGCGGCCGCGCAGGTCGTTCATCACCAGCACCTGCTGCGTCTCCGCCAGTCCCAGCTCCCACGGAATGCCCGCGTGCTTGATGGAGCTGAGAGGCGAGGCGCCGGTGCCGCCGCTGTCGCCGCTGATCAGCACCACATCGGCATGGGCCTTGGCTACGCCCGCCGCCACCGTGCCTACGCCGACCTCGGCCACCAGCTTCACCGAGATTCGCGCATGCGGGTTGACATTCTTCAGGTCGTAGATGAGCTGCGCCAGGTCTTCGATGGAGTAGATGTCGTGATGCGGCGGCGGAGAGATCAAACCGACGCCGGGAATCGAGTGGCGCACGCGCGCGATCTCTTCATTGACCTTGTGGCCGGGAAGCTGCCCGCCCTCGCCCGGCTTGTCGCCCTGGGCCATCTTGATCTGTAGTTCATCGGCATTGACCAGATAATTGCTGGTCACGCCGAAGCGGCCCGAAGCCACCTGCTTGATGGCGCTGCGCCGCGAATTGCCCTGTGCGTCCGGCAGAAAACGCTCGTCTTCTTCTCCGCCCTCGCCGGTGTTGGATTTGCCTCCGATGCGGTTCATGGCGATGGCAAGGGTCTCGTGCGCCTCGCGGCTAATGGAGCCAAACGACATGGCGCCGGTGGTGAACCGCTTGACGATCTCCTTGACCGGCTCGACCTCCTCCAGCGGAACCGGGTTCTCGCTCTTGCCGATCTCCATCAGCCCGCGCAGCGTGCAGAGCTGCCGGTTCTGATTGTCGATGAGGTCGGAAAACTCCCTGAAGGTCTTCGCATTGTTTTCGCGGACCGAGTGCTGCAACTTGGAGATGGTCAGCGGATTGAGCAGATGATGCTCGCCGCCAATGCGGTACTGGTAGCTGCCGCCGATTCTAAGCTCCGGCTCGTAACCGCTGGCCGGGCGGAAGGCGTGCTCATGCTTCATCTGCGCTTCACGCGCCAGCACCTCCAGCCCCACGCCTTCAATGCGCGACGCCGTGCCGGTGAAATATTTTTCCACCAGCGCTTTGTTAAGCCCTATGGCCTCGAAGACCTGCGCGCCGCAGTAGCTCTGCAGGGTCGAGATGCCCATCTTGGAGGCGGTCTTCAGCAGGCCCTTGTCGATGGACTTGATGTAATTCTGGACCGCCTTCTCGAAGGAGAGCCCCGGAGGCAAGTAGCGGCGCAGGTCGAGATCTTCCAGGGTCTCGATGGCCAGGTAGGGATTGACCGCGCTGGCGCCGTAGCCGATCAGCAAGGCAAAGTGCATGACCTCGCGCGGCTCGCCAGACTCTATGATCAACGCCACCTGGGTGCGGAGCTTTTCGCGGATCAGGTGATTGTGCACGGCGGTCAGGGCCAGCAGGCAAGGAATGGGCGCGTACTCTTCGTCGAGACCGCGGTCGGAGAGAACGATCAGGCTGTATCCCGCGTTGATGGCCAGCGTCACCCGGCGGCATAGGCCGGCGAGCGACGACCGCAGCCCCTCTTCGCCCCTGGCCACTGGAAATAGTGTCGGCAGCGTGGTCGCCAGCAGGTCGCCCTTGGAGAGCCGGCGCAGCTTCTCCAGGTCGCGGTTGGTCAGCACCGGATGCGAAAGCTTCAGCGTGTGCGCGTGCTTCGGAGTCTCGTCCAGAATGTTGCTCTCGGTGCCGATGAAGTTGTTGAGCGACATCACCATGTCTTCCCGTATGGGATCGATTGGCGGGTTCGTCACCTGGGCAAATAACTGGCGGAAGTAATTGAACAGCGACTGCGGGCGGTCCGACAGGCAAGCCAGCGGCGTGTCGGTGCCCATCGAACCGACGGGTTCCTGGGCGTCGGTAGCCATCGGCAGCAGCAGCATCTTCAGATCTTCATCCGAATAGCCGAAGGCGCGCTGCCGGCAGAGGATGGTGTCGTGGTCGGTGGCATGGGTGCGCGGAGGCTCGGGCAGCATCTCCAGCGTGATCTGACTTTCCTTCAGCCATTCCGCGTAAGGCTGCCGGCTGGAAAGCCGGCGCTTCAGCTCCTTGTCGGAAATCAGACGGCCTTCGACCAGGTCCACCAGGAACATTTTGCCCGGCTGCAGCCGCCCTTTGGTGGTAATCTCCTCCGGGTTCAGCGGCAACACGCCACACTCGGAGGCCATAACCACCATGCCTCCGCGCGTGATGGCGTAGCGCGCTGGCCGCAAGCCATTGCGATCCAGTGTCGCTCCGACCACGCGCCCGTCGGTGAAAGCCAGCGCCGCCGGGCCGTCCCAGGGCTCCATCAGGTTGGCGTGGTACTCGTAAAATGCCCGCTTGTCGGGATGCATGTGCGGGTTCCCCGACCACGCCTCCGGAACCATCATGGCCATGACGTGCGGCAGGCTGCGCCCGGCCTGGTAAAGCAGCTCGACAGCGTTGTCGAAGTTGGCCGAGTCGCTGCCTCCGGGAGCGATGATCGGGAACAGCTTCTGCATGTCGTCGCCGAAAAGCGGCGAGGCCAGGATGGATTGCCGCGCGTACATCCAGTTGACGTTGCCCTTCAGCGTGTTGATCTCGCCGTTGTGCGCTATGTAGCGATACGGGTGGGCGAGCTGCCAGGTGGGAAAAGTATTGGTCGAGAACCGCTGGTGCACCATGCAGACGGCGCTCGCAACCAGCGGGTCGGAAAGCTCCTTGTAGAACTTGGCGATCTGCGGCGCCAGCAGCAGCCCTTTGTAGATGATGGTGCGCACCGAGAGCGACGGCACGTAAAAGCTCTGCATCAGGGCGCTGTCGAGAGCGGTGATCTCGGCTTCAGTGCGCTTGCGGATCACGTACAGCTTGCGCTCCAGCGCGTCCTTATCATTGTCATTGTCATTGCCGCTGCCGTTCCCGTTCCCCGCAGATGCTGCCGCGCCTGCCGGAGTGGCGGCCGTATCCCCAGCCGGCTTCGCTTCTGCAGAGCGAGAGACGAAAACCTGTTCGATGTAGGGGCGCGAGGCGCGCGCCAGGCTGCCGATGGCGCTGGCATCGATCGGCGTGTCGCGCCAGCCGAGCACTTCGAGCCCCTCTTCGCGGATGACGCGATCCATCACCTCGCGACAACGCCGGCGCTGCTCGTCATTGCGGGGAAAGAAGACCATCCCCACGCCGTATTCACCCGGCGCGGGCAGGGAGAAGCCCAGCTTCTGGCACTCGCGCACGAAGAACTCATGCGGGATCTGAATCAGCACACCGGCGCCGTCTCCGGTCTCGGGGTCGCAGCCGCAGGCTCCACGGTGCGTGAGGTTGATGAGCACCTCAATGCCCTTGAGCACCACCTGGTGCGACTTGCGGCCGTCAATGTTGGCGACAAAGCCAAGTCCGCAGGCGTCGTGCTCGTTACTGGGATGATAGAGCCCTTGCGGGGCCGGCAAGCCGGCCGGCGTCAGCAGTCGCTGTTCGCCCTCCTGGGAATTTTCAGGGGTGTCCTGCGTAATCAACTGAATCTCCACGTGTTTAACACGTTACGAGGTGGCCCGAAAGCACACGAAAGCCCTGACCCTCGTTAGACACAAATTCTGTATTTTATGCCCCTTTTATTATCAAGTACCGGTGAGATCAAAGTACAATCGAGAATTTTCATAGTACCGATAAGAATTTTTGACCTGCCCATTAGCCGGCAGAGATGCCCGATTCCCACATCTGGCAACTACGGCAGATGTGGGGCGCGGCGCCTCGGAGAAAGATGCCGGGTAGAGCCGCAGAAACGGGATCTCCGGCAGGCGCAGTGCGGCATCGCCGAGCCGCGCAGAAAAGGCACAGGAGCCCCTCACATTTATTCCCGGAATGAAATGCGCTCTTTTTACGAAGCCAGCCGTGGGGTATTCTTCTCCCGAGAGGCCGC
>JBEKQR010000074.1:0-18412 GCA_049519515.1 Candidatus Korobacteraceae bacterium | reverse complement strand
CGCACCTGTGACAACGTACATAGGACCCTCCACCCCAAAAAGATGCCGCCACGGCGGCCAGCGCTGCAAAAATCCAATTCTCGCGGTATTGGGAGCCGCGGGACGGCACCCCCCCAAGCCGTAGCCGTGGACCTGGAGCACCCTTCAAATTGACCCACTTCCAATCTAAGCTTGTGCTTCCCCTTCTCCTCCACTCAGGGTAAAATTCCATGTACACAGTTCCGTCTCGCCAGATTCCCTTTCCCCAGGCTCGGCACAAGTACGGGTCGTTCTGTGTGCAAATATCCACCCCGGCAAATCAATCGTGCCGGGGACCCAACGCGCAGCTCAGCATCCGGGAAGGCGAACGGCCGCCCGCAAGCGTGAGGTTGCGCCCTGTGGAGTCACAAGTGAAGAAGGCTAAAACCGCAATCGTGGTGGGCGCCCAGTGGGGCGACGAGGGCAAGGGCAAAGTCGTCGACGTGCTCTCCGATAACTTTGACGTGGTGGCGCGCTATGGCGGCGGCCACAATGCCGGGCACACAGTTGCCATTGGAAAAACCAAGTTCATCCTGCAACTGATTCCCTGCGGCATCCTGCGCGCGGGCTGCAAGGCGGTCGTCGGCAATGGCCTGGTGATAGACCCGATGGCGCTGATGAAAGAGATCAAGAACCTGCGCGCCGCCGGCGTTCGCGTCGAAGGCCCGGGAGGCGGCTCGCAGCCCAACCTGTTTGTAAGCAATCGCGCGCACGTCATCCTGCCTTACCATCGCATGATCGAGCTGGCGTCGGAGAATGCTCCGGGACGGGTGAAGATCGGCACCACCTCGCGCGGGATCGGGCCCACCTACGAGGACAAAATGGGACGCCGGGGGCTGCGCGTCGCCGACCTGCTCGACCGGCAACTGCTGAAGACGCACATCGAGAACGCCTGCCGCGAGAAGAACACCATCGCCCACGCTTTGTTCAACTCCGAGCCGCTCGACCCGCAGAAGATGTTCGAGGAGTACGAGCAGATTGCGCAAGAAGTTGCCCCGTTCGTCGCCGATACCGGCAGGCTGCTGAACCTCTCCATTCGCGAGGGCAAGTCGGTCATGTTCGAAGGCGCGCAAGGCACCATGCTGGACATCGACCACGGCACCTATCCCTTCGTGACCTCCTCCAGCGCCACCGCCGGGGGCGCGCTGACCGGCACCGGAGTCGGCCCTCTCTGCATTGGCACGGTGATCGGCGTCACCAAGGCCTACTGCACGCGGGTCGGGGAAGGCCCCTTCCCCGCCGAAGCGCATGACGAGCTGGGCGACGCCATTCGCAAGCGCGGCAACGAATATGGCTCGGTGACCGGACGGCCGCGGCGCTGCGGCTGGATCGATTTGCCGCTGCTGCGCTACTCCAACCAGGTCAACAGCACGGAGTGGCTGGTGGTGACCAAGCTTGACGTTCTGGACGAACTCGCCGAGATCCCGGTCTGCGTGGGCTACAAAATCGACGGCAAGGCCACTGATTAGGTTCCGCCGCAGGACTGCGGCTTCCGCAAGATCGAGCCGGTCTATACCAGGCTCGCCGGCTGGCGCCAATCGACGGTGGGAATCACCGCCATGGACAAGCTGCCGAAGCAGGCGCAGGAGTACCTCTGCTTCCTGCAGAAAGAGACGCAGGCGAAAATGGCCATGATCTTCACCGGGCCGGAGCGCAACCAGACGATCTTAACCGGGGAGTTCGCAACCAGCCTGAAGGAGATCGCCCGCCAGGGAGCACGGCAATAGGAGGAATGCATGGTCGTACTCATCGTGAAGCTTCGCGTTAAGCCGGGAAGCGAAGAGCAATGCAAGCGCTACATGCGCACCCTGGAAGAGCATACGCGCCGGGAACCGGGCTGCCTGATGTATATCGCCCACCAGTCGGTCGATGATCCGGCGCAGCTCGCCTTTTACGAGCAGTACACGGACATGGCCGCGTTTGATGCCCACACCAAATCGTCTTACTTCACCGAGTTTGTGATCAACGGGCTCAACCAGTACGTCCTCAACCGCGAACGCATGCTCTGCCAGCCGATCAGCTAAGAGGCGCCTTGATGGAACTGCAGCAGAACGCGCTCTACCGCATGTTATTGGACGCCATTCCAATCCCGGTCTTCGTAATGGACGACGACGTGCGGATAATGGACCTGAATGAGGTCGCGCTCAAGCTATGCGCGACGGAAAAAGCGGCACTGCTGCAGCAGCGGGGAGGCGACGCGCTCCACTGCCTGCACTCGAAGGATGTTCAGGAGGGGTGCGGAAGAGCGCCGGCGTGCCGGCAATGCGTGATTCGCAATTCGGTGACAAAATGCCTGCATGGACAAACAGTCAGCCGCGCACGCATGAAAATGGAATTCCTGCCGGCGCCGGAGCAGAAGCGGGCGGAGCTGCTGATAACGGCAAGTCCGCTGCCCGGCGCCGAAAAGCGGGCGCTGTTGATTGTCGAAGACATTACCGAGACGAGCACGCTGCGGGACATTATCCCCATTTGCATGAAGTGCAAGAAAATCCGCAGCGACGAGCAATACTGGCAGAATGTGGACCGCTATTTCCATGAGCACATAGGAGTCGACTTCTCTCATGGCATCTGTCCGGCCTGTAGCGGCGAGTTTTACCCTGAACTTCGATCCAAGCGCAGCGAGGAGTTTGCCGCCTCCGCCAAGGCCGGATTGCAGACACGCAACTAGAGCAAAACCAGAGTAAGTGTATTCCGTTTTTGAAGGGGCGCGGGGCGGAATGATATCCCCGTTGCGGCGAATATGCGCCTTCCAGAGCTGTTCAGCTACACGCATCCGGCCAGCAGTCCGATGTAAAATGTCCAAGGTTTGCAGGAAGAGGAACTCCGCCAGGATTTTCGGAGGACTCAATGAAACGCATTCTCGTCTTGCTGGGCACGTTTGTTCTCGCTATTTCGCTGTTGCCGTCGGCGCGGGCCGTCGAGAAGTCAGCAACCGCCGGGCTGAAGAAGTTCACAGGGACGGTCACCAAGTACGATCCGGCGACGGAAATCACTTTGGCCAAGAAGAATCAGAGACTGAGCTGCCGGATGAGCGAGATCCCCATGAAGGGTAAGCCCAAAGTCGGCGACGTCGTGAGCGTTACCTATGAAGACGTGAACGGCAAGCACATGTGCCGCTCGATCGTCGTGGAGATGTATGGGACGCGGCCGATGCGCCAAGGCCCGATGGCCGGCCGTTGACGGTTGCCGCCTCTACAGCCACTTTGCGCCCGGCGCGCCGTTGCGTTTTTGGGAAATTACCTGTGCAGATCTCAACAACCCGTTGAAAGGGTATATCTAAGATCATCATCGAGCCGGTCATTGCATTTTTGACTGGCCCGCCCGCCTCCCTCGCCCGCATAATGGCACAATCGAAATGATTGCCATCCGAGAAAGCGCTACGGGGTGCAGCTTTGCCGTTCGCGTGCATCCGCGCGCCAAGCGGGACGCCGTTGCGGGCACCGCCGGCGAGGCGCTCAAGGTGGCGCTGAGCGCGCCGCCGGTCGAAGGGCGGGCGAACGCGGCCTGTATCGATTTTCTGGCCCGGCTTCTGGGCGTCTCCCGCTCCTCTGTCGAAATCATCAGCGGCGCCGGCAGCCGCAACAAGGTGGTGCGCGTCGCCGGACTCAGCGCCGGCACCGTGCGCCAACGGCTGGGAATCTGAGCCGTGTTTCTACCACTCGCGAGTAGTGGGCCAATTTCGAATTTTTAGATGCGGGTGCCCCACGTCCCGCCCCTGCTTTTGGGGCTGACGTGGGGCCGTTCCCCAGCGCCTCGTAGTGGGCCTTCCGGCTCGCGCTGCTCCAGTACAATAGCCACTATGGAACTGGCGGCGATTCAGGCGGCGTTACGCGAGCGCGGCATCGACGCCTGGCTGTTTTGCGATCATCATCATCGCGACCCCATCGCCTACAGAATTCTCGGGCTGCCGCCGGATTTGCACGTGACGCGCCGCTGGTACTACCTGCTCCCCGCCGAAGGCCAGCCGCAGAAGCTGAATCATCGGGTCGAGCCGCTCCACCTCTGCTCGCTGCCGGGCGAGCAGCGCCACTACGGCGCCTGGACCGAGATGTGGGACGAGTTGCGCCGGATGCTGCGGCCCTGCAAGCGCGTGGCCATGCAGTACTCGCCCAACAACCAGATCATGTACATCTCCCTGGTCGATGGCGGCACGCTGGAGCTGGTCCGCGGCTTCGGCGTGGAGGTGGTCTCTGCGGCGGACTTGATTGCCTTGTTCGAGGCCACGCTGACTCCGGGGCAGATCGCCAGCCACTTCGCCGCGCGCGACGCCATGGACCGCATCATGGAAGCCTGTTTCCGCTGGATCGGAGAACGCGTGTCCACTGGCGCGGGCGGCGCGCACGAATTCGCCGCGCAACAGTGGCTGGCCGAGGCGTTCCGGCGCGAAGACCTCATTACGGACGATCTGCCGATTGTCGCCGTCAACGCCAACAGCGGCAATCCTCATTACGCGCCGGCGGCCGATAAATCGAGCCCCATTGGCCAAGGCGACATTGTCCTGATCGACATGTGGGCGAAGAAGCGCCAGCCGGACGCAGTCTATTACGACATCACCTGGACCGGCTTCGTCGGCAGAGCGCCATCGGAGCGGCTGCGGCAGGTCTTCGAGGTGGTGCGCGATGCCCGTGATGCCGGCATCGCTGCCGTGCAAAAGGCCATTGCGTCAAGGACCAGGCTGCACGGCTGGGAGGTGGACGCCGCCGCGCGGGGGCTGATAGAGCGGGCGGGCTTCGGCGGCAATTTCGTGCATCGCACGGGACACTCGATTGGCACCGAAGTCCACGGCAACGGCGCCAACATGGATAACCTCGAGACGCGCGACGAACGTGAGATCATTGCCAACACGCTGTTTTCCATAGAACCCGGCATCTACCTGCCGGAGTTTGGGATACGCAGCGAAATTGATATGCTGGTGGGTGACGGCGCCGCCCAAGTGACCGGGCGCGCGCAGAAAGAACTTGTGCTGATTTGATGGCTAACGTTAATCAATCGAACGCGAAGACCCCCGCTGCTCCCGCCCAGCCGCAAACGGTGATGGCGATTGCCGCGCCGGTGGCGGGCTGGCTGCTTCCGGGAGCGGGCCACCTGATCCAGAAGCGATGGGGACGCGGCCTGCTGTTGCTGCTTGCCGTCGTGGTGCTCTTTGCCGCCGGGCTGGGCCAGCAGGGAAAGCTGTACGCCTTCAATACCGGCGACCTGCTCGATATTCTGGGCTTCTTCGGCGATCTCGGCGCCGGCCTGCTCTACCTGGGGGCGCGCATGATGGACCTGGGGCAGGGAGCGGTGTTCCGGGCGACGGCGGACTACGGCACCAAATTCATGATCGTTGCCGGCCTGCTGAACATCGTCAGCGCCATCGACGCCTACCACATCGCCATCGGGAAAAAGCCATGACCCTGCAACTTTCGCATTTCAGCGCCGTCCTCCTGTTCGCGGTATGCGCGTCGGTCGTCTTCGGCATTACCCAGCGCAATGCGCCGCGGGAGATGCTCCGCTATGGCGTTTACTGCTTCCTGCTGTTCGTGGGAGGAGTGATCGCGGCCGGCTGGCTGATGTGGTTGATAAAAAGATAGTTTCGAGTTTCGAGAATGCAGGGCCCTGCGTGAGGCTGCTACTGAGTGTCTCGTAGGCTAGCAGAGTTCTGTAGTCACTTGTCTTCATCACTGCTTTCCTCCGGGGTCCCCGGCAAACGCCGTGGTTGCGTTTGCTGGGGTGGACTACCCTTCCCACACAAACGCATCGAAGATGCGCGAGACGGAGAAGCCGAGCCGTTCGTAGAGTTGCACGGCGCGTTCGTTGGCCTGGGTGACGGTAAGCGAGAGCAAGGTGAAGCCGCGGCCGGCCAGGGCGTCCGCGGTGCGCGCGATGAGGTGCTCGCCGATTCCCTGGGCGCGGAACTCGGGCAGAATGCAAACCTGGGTGATGTGGCCGGTGTCGTCCTTCACCCGCGAACAGAGAATCAAGCCGACGCTGGCCCGCGTGCCGCGGTGCACGGCGACAAAAGACGACTCTTCGTCGAATACCCCGCAACCCGGAAAACGGATGATGTTGTTGAGGAAGCGAAGCGAGCCGGTCATGGAGCGATATTGATCGTTGATGTCGGCATCGATATGGCCGCGGTAGGCCGAGGCGATCAACGCGGCGGCGGGCTGGTAGTCCTGGTCCGCCCAGCCGCGGATCTCAATCTCCCCGGGCAGCTCGCGGGCTGGACTGATGGGTCCTGGGCGAGGGGCCGGCTGTTCCGGTGCGTGGGAGCCGAGCGGCAGCTTCATGAACAGGCGCGGATAGCGCTGGAATCCTTCGCGCAGGAAAGGCGCGGCGGCCTCGCCACTGCCGTGAATGAGCAGTTGAGCTTCGATGCGGCGGACGCCAGGCGACTGCTGCAGGGTGGCAATGACATGCCGAAGCAGGCGGTTTTCGACCTCGGCCGAGCCGGGGCCGCCGTGATTGCCGGCGGAAGCGAACAGGTCGCCAACCACGCCCTTGCTGCCCTCGTAGACGAAAAAGCAGTAACCCACGAGGCGCCCGTGTTCGATGGCGGCATAGCCCGGCAGGATCTTGGCATCCAGATAGCGCAGGATCATGTCTGCCGAACTGCTGTAATCCCATGCCAGTGTCTCTATCCAAAGCACGGACTCCTCTTGCAGCAGAGGACGCAGATCGGTCGAAGCGAAATGGCGTAAATCCAGAATCTCCAAGAGTCACCGCGCGCAACCGGGGTCCCCGGCAAAGGCCGCTTTTGCCTTTGCTGGGGCGAAACAGCGTAAGCGTAGTGTAAGCCGTTAACCGCGTGGAGGTAAACCCGCTACATCACCACGCATTACCTGGGCTGACGAGAAATACCTGTACCTGCTGTGGCCGAAAGAACCCGATGGCGCGCACTTCGCGCCCGGGGAGCATCTGGCGGAGCTGCGCTTGCCGCCCGGAATCCCCGGCAAACGCGTTTTTTGCGTTTGCGGGGATGGACGTGAGCACGAAAAACCTGCCCGCCGGCGGCGTCCCCGAGGAAGGAAATTCGTTTGCGTCCAGCGCGGGCCAGCCCGCATATACCTCCGGAGACTGGTTGCGGTAGAACGCCAGGCCGTAGGCCAATTCGCGCCTGGCACGGAAATAGGAGACGTGATCGCCTGGCGCAACCCCCAGCCCCGCAAGGAATCCTGCCAGCGGACGCGCCGACTGAGCGGCGTCAATGGAAGGCGCCGCCACCCGCAGCAGAAAAGCCACGCTAACCACGATGGGCAATAACGTCACCGGCCGCAGCATCGGCAGGCCCTTGGCGAACAGCGCTCCTCCTACCAGCAGAAAAACGAGTGCCGCCGCGGCAGAACTCACGATTATCGTTCGCGGAGCGGGACGGACCTTCAGCATAAGAGCCGGAGCCAGGAGCACAGCGGCCATCACGGCGGCGCATATGGCCGCGTGCGCCAGAATCAACCAGCGGCTCAGCCTGCCTTGTTGCATTCGTCGGTGCGCGCAGACGGCAGCCAGCAGCGCGAACGCCGGGACCGAAGGCAGAATGTAGGCCGGCAGCTTGGACCGGGAGAGGGAAAAAAACAGCACCGGGACGAAGCCCCAAAGCAGCAGGAAGATCGGCAGATAGTCCGGCGCTGTGCCCTGTCGCTGGCGCCACTCCTTGACAGCATCCACGGCGCCGAGGATGACAAACAGCGTCCAGGGAGCAGTGGCCAGCAAAACGATGGGAACGTAGTACCAGAATGGTTGTGGGTGCCGGAACAGGTTGGTGCCAAAACGCGCCAGATTGTGCTCCACGAGGAAAACCCGCAAGAACTGCGGATTGCGAAGCTGGACTTCGATGTACCAGGGCAGCGCCACGGCCAGAAAGCAGAGTATTCCGGGAATCCAGAGGGTCTTCGCAATCAGCTTTGGCTGCCGCACAGCCAGGCAGTAGACGATGAGGATCAGGGCAGCCAGGCCGGGCGCAACCGGTCCCTTGGCCAGGGTCGCCAGCGCCATAGCGACATAGAAGACCAGCAGGAGCCATTGCCGGCCATCGCTTCCACGGCGAATGCTGTCTTTGTCTTCGCTTGGGCGAGGCGGCGCTGGTGCGAGCGAGAGGGCTGATTCGTGCCACGCATACCAGCAAAGCATGGCGATGGAGAAAGGCGCGGCCAACGACATGTCGGTGGAGGCGGCGCGCGCCATCGCCAGCAGCAGCGTGCTGGAGGCGGTGATCAGCGCGGCATCGAGCGGCATGCCCCTGACCACCCCGCCAGACGTAAAGGCGCGTCTGTCGGGGACCCCACGCATTCGCAAGCTGAACAGGTAAACCACAAATACCATCAGCGTTGCCAGTGTGGCGGAAGGAAGACGCGCGGCCCAGTCGCTTACGCCGAACACCTTGTAGGCAACCATGGCGCGCCAGTAGTACAGAATCGGCTTCTCCAGCCATGGCTGGCCGTAGAGCACCGGGGTGACCCAATCATGGCGGGCGAGCATCTCGCGCGCAACCTGCGCGTAGCGCGGTTCGTCGGCGCCGGTCAGCCCGAAAGAGGCCAGCCCGTAAAAAAACAGGAAGAGGCAAAACCCCAGAACGAGAACCGGTTCCAACAAGCGGCGGGAGCTCATTGCGGGCAGTGTACCAGACTACACTCCCATCAGAGCGCCTTCATAAACGTAGCGCTGGTCTCCAGACCGGCTGTCCGGGGGGCGTCTACGCCCGCCGTGTCAACGGGGTGCGGACGAGACGTCAGCACCTACAGCCGATCTACCACCCCATCAAGCCAAAAGCAGGCTTGCTGGGGACCCCGGCCTGGAGGCCAGCGCTACATTCGGCATCGGCGGCGTGCCCCACATCTGCCGCAGTCAGCAGATGTGGGTCTTTGGACTTCGATTCATTCCACGCAAATCTACGTCTGCTCGCGCTTGCGCTTTTTCTGGATGCGGTTCAGCAGCTCGTCGATGCGGGCGCCGTACTGCTCGGACTGGTCGATGTGGAACGTCAGCTCGGGCGGCGTCCGCAGGCTGAGGTTCTCCGCCAATTCGTGGCGAATGAAGCCGGTGGCCGAGCTCAAGCCCTGCAGGGTCTGGCGCTGCTCCTCTTCCGAGCCCTCGACCGAGACGTACACCCGCAGCGAGTTGCCGCCCTCGTTCATGATGACCTCGGTGACGGTGAGCAGCCCTATGCGGGGGTCGCCAAGCTCGCCGCCAAGGATGGTAATCAACTCCTCCTTGAAGGCCTCTATGAGACGCTCCTTGTGATGCTTTTGCCCTCGATTTTCCATGCTCTACACACCTACAGAGCGAGTGGCGATGCCCGCAAAACTCATTACTTTAGCATGTTTGGGACTTTAGCATGTTGGGCGGAGGCAATGCCCTACTCCACGAAGTCGAGAAATGAATCGACGATCTCCGCCCCGCCGTTGTTGGCGATGCGGGTGGCGGCGGATTCGACCTTCTCCATCAGCCCTTTCAGGTAATCGCGCGACTCGGAGACGCTGACCACGGCGATGGTGGCGCGCTGCCACAGGTCACTGCTCTCCACCTCGGCCACGGCGACGTTGAAGCTCGCCCGCAGCTTGTCCTTGAGGCTGCGCGTGACTTGCCGCTTGTCTTTCAAGGAATGGGCGCCTTCTATGCGCAACTCGAGGGTGAGGTGGGCAATGTGCATGAATTTATTTAAGATTTAAGATTTTTGATTTCAGATTGAAGAACCAGCCCATTAACCACAGAGGACACAGAGGTAACGTCTTTCAATCTGCAATCAAAAATCTGAAATCAAAAATGCAAATCAGGGGTTAGAGATCAAGCTCGTGGCCTGATCCCTAACCCCTATTCCCTGACCCCTATTCCCTGCCTTACGCCATCATCTCGACTGCGATACGTTCGGTGACGAAGGCCTCGATCACGTCGCCAACCTTGATGTCGTTGTAGTTGGCGATGGCGATGCCGCACTCCATGCCGTTGCGCACCTCGGAAGCGTCTTCCTTGAAGCGCCGCAGGGAAGCGACCTTGCCCTTGAAGACGACCACGTTGTCGCGCAGCAGCCGCACCTCGGAGTCGCGTTTGATCAGGCCATCGGCCACGAAGCAGCCGGCAACCGTGCCCACCTTGGGAATGCGGAAGGTGTCGCGCACCTCGGCGCGTCCCTGGTAGGTTTCCTTGATGGTCGGCTCCAGCAGACCCGACATCGCCTTCTTCATCTCGTCCTGCAGCTCGTAGATGATCGAGTGCAGGCGGATATCGACCTTCTCCTGGTCCGCCATCTCCTGCGCCTTGCGCTCGGGGCGGACGTTGAAGCCGATGATGATGGCATTGGAGGCCGAAGCCAGCAGCACGTCCGTTTCGGTGATGGCGCCGACCGAGGCATGTAGAACCTTGACCTTGACCTTGTCGTTGGAGAGCTTGTTGAGCAGGTCGCTGATGACCTCGACCGAGCCCCCCACGTCGCCTTTGAGGATGACCGGCAGTTCCTTGACTCCGGCCTCTTTGATCTGCTCGGCCAAGCCTTCGAGCGAAACGCGCGTGCTCTTGGCGAGCGCAGCTTCGCGGGCTTTCTGCTCGCGGTATTCGGAAATCTCGCGCGCCTTTTCGCGGTCGGCGACCACTACGAACTGATCGCCTGCCTGCGGCAGGCCCTCCAGGCCGATAATCTCAACCGGGGTTGCCGGGGACGCGGCTTCGAGCCCGCGGCCGCGGTCGTCGAACATGGCGCGGACCTTGCCGAAGACGTTGCCCACCACAAAATTCTCGCCCGCGTGCAGTGTGCCGTTCTGCACCAGCACGGTGGCCACCGGACCGCGCCCCCGGTCCAGCTTGGCTTCCAGCACGCTGCCCGTCGCTAAACGCTCGGGAACGGCCTTGAGATCCTGGAGGTCGGCCACCAGGCAGATCATCTCCATCAGCAGGTTGAGATTGGTCTTCTGCTTGGCCGAAACATCGACAAAGACGGTGGTGCCGCCCCATTCCTCGGGCAGCAGTCCGCGGTCGCCCAGTTGCTTCTTCACGCGGTCGGGAAGCGCGCCGGGCTTGTCGATCTTGTTCACGGCGACGATGATCGGAACCTTGGCGGCGTTGGCGTGATCGATAGCTTCCAGGGTCTGCGGCATGACGCCGTCATCGGCGGCGACCACGAGCACCACGATGTCGGTCACCTTCGATCCGCGAGCGCGCATGCGTGTGAATGCCTCGTGGCCCGGGGTGTCCAGGAAAACGATTTCGCGGCCGTAGGCGGGCGAGTTGGCGTCGGTGATCTGCACCTTGTAGGCACCGATATGCTGGGTAATTCCGCCGGCTTCGCCTCCGGCCACGTTGGTGGAGCGGATCGCGTCCAGCAGGCTGGTCTTGCCGTGATCGACGTGGCCCATGATGGTAACCACGGGCGGACGCGTCATTTCGGCGAAGACCGACTCGTCATTGACGGCCAGGGCCTGCGTCTCCATCTCCTGCTGCACTTGCTGTTCGAAGCTGATCAGGTTTGTGCTGGCGCCGAAATGGCGGGCCATGTCGTTGGCCAGCCCGGCCTCCAGCGTCTGGTTGATGGTGGCAAAGACGCCGCGGGCCAGCAGGCGGGCGATGACATCCTTGGCGCGGACGCTCAGCTTTTCCGCCAGGTCCTTTACGCTGATTCCTTCGGTGATGGTAATTTCACGCGTGATCGGCAGAGGCTCGGTCGAGAGGGAAAGCCGCGGCGGCGGCACAAACCCCTTCATCGGGCCTTCCTGCTTGCCGCGCGGGACGTAGCGCTGCCCGGGACGGCGTGCCGGACCTCCGGGACGGGCGGTGGGACGCCCGGGCGCCGGTGGCGGCATACCGGGAGCCGCTCCCATGGGACGGGTTCCCATTGGCGGACGCCCAGGGACCGCCGAGCGCGTGGGATGCATGGGGCGGCGCTCGCCCGGACGCAGCGGCGCACGCGCTCCTTGCGGCGGCGCGCTCTGCGGCCGCGGCCGCTGGAACAGAGGCTGTCCACGAACCGGCTGGCTGGTGCGGGCGGCAGGAGGAGCCGCCGGCTGCTGCACCGGCGCCTGGTAGACCGGACGCGGCCCGGTCTGCGGCACAATCATGCGCCGTTGCGGGCCCTGCCCCGCGCGAGACGGATGGCTGCCTGCCGCTCCGGCCGGAGCTCGAGGCTGAACACGCTCATGCGAGGTCGCCGCCGGACGGCCTGCCATGTGTGGCTGCGCCGGTGCGGCGGGCGGTGGCGGAGGCATCTTGGCCGCCGGCGCTTCCAGGTGCGCCGGAGGCGCCTCTGGCGTCACTGGAGCCAACGGCTCAACAGGGGCTGCCTCGACTGCTTTCGCTTCAACGACAGCTTCGATTCTCTCTTCTCTGGCTTCAGGAGCTTTGACCTCGGGAGCTGCCGGCTTTGGCGGCTCCTTGGCGGCAGGAGGCACAATGACCGGCGGACGAGGCTGTGCCACTGATGCAGGCGTAATGAAGCGCGGCTTGGGGGCGGGAGGAGCTTCCGGCGCCGGCACCTCAACCCGGGCGGCGGGAGCTGCCGGTTTGGTCACCACGGTCCGGGGAGCGGCTGGCGCGGCCTTCTGGGGCTCGGCGGCCCGGCCAGAGACTACAGGGGTGCGTGCGGGAGCCGCCGGCGGATGCTCTTTCTGCTGGATGATCGCCTTCAACGCGTCGCCCGGCTTAGCGATGCGGGACAGGTCGATTTTGGGGCGCAGCTCTTCCGGCGCGGTGCGCTGGCGGGCCTCACGGGCTCCGCCCTGGCTCTGATCCAGAATGTACTTGCGTACGCGAACCGCCTCATCTTCCTCGATGGAGCTGGAGTGGGTTTTCTTCTCGGTTACGCCGACCTTCGGCAAGACATCGAGAATCTCCTTGCTCTTTACTTCCAGCTCTCGAGCCAAATCGTTAATTCGAATCTTCATCCGCCTGTTTGTTCCTTCCGTGGAATCCGCCAGCCGTCAAACCTTCATAGCAACCTCACGGTTCCGATTTTTTCGCCAGTTAACCTTGCTGGCTATGTGCCGTCCTTGAAGGGGCGCAGCTTCGCCCTAAACGGCACGCCTGTAAAGGCGCGCCCCTTCAATGATGTGGGCCGGCTCTACTTCTTCCCGGGCGGGATATCTTCTTCGCCCGGATGTTCTTCGTGGGTGTTCACCTCCGCTTCGTCCGCGGGAGGCGCATTCTCCACCCCATCAATGATACTAGCCTCTAAATTCTGACCGGTCTCGGCCAATTCATCGACGCTGTCGGGCGCCTGCTCAGGCACGTTCGACAAGCCGGCATTATCGCCGCTTTGGCCGGCTGAGCCGGGACCAACCTGGCTCTCTTGTTCGGAAGCAAGCTCCGGCTGCTCGAGCACCTCATCCTCGACCTGACTAATTGCGCCAGCGACTCGATGGTGGTAACCCCGGCGCCCTTGAGCTTCTCCAGCAGCGACGGTCCCAGCTCCTCGCCCAGGCTCTCCAATGGAGTGGTGGGAGTGCCCACCAGGGCGGTCATCTGCTGCTCGACTTCCTGGCGTTTCTCTTCCTCGCTCTTGATGTCGATCTTCCAGCCAAGCAGCTTGGCCGCCAGGCGCACGTTCTGCCCCTTTTTGCCGATGGCCAGCGAAAGCTGGCTGTCGTCGACAATGACTTCCAGTTGCTTGTTCTGGTTATCGAGCACGCTCACGCGGCTGACCTTGGCGGGCTGCAGCGCTTTCTCGGCAAAGACCACCGGGTCCTGGTGGTGCTCGATGATGTCGATCTTTTCGCCGCGCAGCTCGCGGATGATCGACTGCACCCGCATGCCCTTCATGCCCACGCATGCGCCGACCGCGTCCACGTCCTTGTCCTTGGACATGACCGCGATCTTGGTGCGTTCTCCGGCCTCGCGGGCGATGGCGCGAATTACCACCGTGCCGTCGTAGATCTCCGGAACCTCGGTCTGGAACAGGTGGCTGACAAGCTCTGGGGCGGCGCGTGAAACCACCACCTGCGGCCCCTTGGCCGCCTTCTCCACCCGGACGATCACCACCCGCACGCGCTCGCCTACGGCAAACGATTCCAGGCGCGACTGCTCTTTCTTGGGCATGCGGGCTTCGGCCTTGCCGATGT
Organism: Candidatus Korobacteraceae bacterium; assembly: GCA_049519515.1. Classification (GTDB taxonomy): domain Bacteria; phylum Acidobacteriota; class Terriglobia; order Terriglobales; family Acidobacteriaceae; genus CAWBRT01. The sequence goes on along the minus strand of JBEKQR010000074.1, from coordinate 4,376 downwards.
CATAGATCAGGTCCTGCCCCTCGACCCGCTTCAGCGTGGCGTTGACGATCTCGCCCACGCGGCCGATGTACTCGTTGTAAACGGTATCGCGCTCGGCCTCCCGCACCTTCTGAAAGATGACCTGCTTGGCCAGTTGCGCGGCAATGCGCCCGAGCACGTCGGTCGGCTTCTCCAGCAGCAGCTCGCCGCCAATTTCCGCGTCGGGATTGAATTTCCGGGCCTCATCGATGGTCATCTGGATGTTGGGGTCGAGCACCTCTTCCGGCGTGGCCACGATCTGTCTCACGGCGTAGGCGCGAATATGGCCGGACTCGCGGTCCAGCACCGCCCGCAGGTTTTCCTGCGTCTTGTAGTACTTGCGGGTGGCGACAACAATGGCGTCTTCCACGGCCGAGACCACAATCTGCGGGTCAATGCCCTTCTCCCGGCTAAGCGCGTCGATTACGTTGTAAAGCTCACTTGCCATACATTGTCACCTTTCACAGAAACCTGAAAGCAACAACTCACTCAGCCCTAAAACTCAGGAACCAACTTGGCATTCTCGATATTGGAGTAGGCGAATTGCACTGTGCCTGCCCCCTGCGGCGGCGGCTTTCGCTTGCCGGCCGCGTCCTCCGGGCTCCCCGGCAAACGCCGCTTTGGCGTTTGCTGGGACGGCAGATCCACCGTCAATTGCCCATCGGCAAAGCTGAGCAGCCGCCCTTCAAAATGCCGGTTGCCGTTGACCGGCTCATGCGTGCTGAACTTGATCAGGCTGCCCTGAAAGCGCTCGAAATCAGCCGGCTTGAGCAGCTTGCGGTCCAGGCCGGGAGACGAAACCTCAAGCACGTAGGAGCCTCCCGGCACGGCATCCTCGACGTCGAGGATAGTTCCGATTTCGCGGCTGAAATTGGCACAGTCCTCGTGCGTCACCCCCTGCGGCTTGTCAATGAATATGCGCAGCCGGCGCGCCTTGCCGCTGCCGCGCAGCTCCAGTTCCACAACCTCCAGCCCGCTCGAAGAGGCCACTCGCTCGGCGATTGCCGTGACGCGCTCGAGAGTAAACGCCATCTTGCTTACCGGCCTTGCTCCTGTGCTTCCGCAGCCTGCGCCAACGCCATCAGCACCAAACCCGGCTTCTCCCACCACGGTGGAAGAGCGAACTTCCCCTAGCAGGCTCTACTCGCACCCGCGCTGGCCAACCAGCATGTAGGGGAAATAACAACCAGTGGCTTTCGCCGGCCGGACCAGGCCAACGACAACTGACGCAGTACAACCTTCACTATACGCCCGAAAAACCGGAAAAACAACCGGCCAGGGTTCCAGATTTGAGGCCCCGGTAAGCGCCGGCCTCCATCTCAGCACACCCCATTCTCATTTTGATGCGGCAGCCAAACCGGAGGTTCGAGGCTGGCCAGCCATGCCGCCTGCCGGGGTATGCTCCCGGCAGTCAATGCGCCCTTACGCCCGAACTGCGTACGGGGGATGCCGGGGTGAAATCCCGGCCAGAAGCAGTTTGCCTTTGCCTCCCCGGAGCACAGTCTCTACAATGGTTCTATTCTCCCTGAGGCGTTTGCGGAAAAGGCAACTGCGGCAGCAACCGTTGCCCACTTTACCCAAGGAATCTGTTTGTGATCTCATATCGCTCTTGTTTGTTGAACCTTGCAGCGGTTGTTGCCTTGGCCATCGCAGTTCCCTGCCTGGGCCAAACAGGGCCGTCCGCTGTTCCCCCAGCCTCGCCGGATGCGGCGCAACCCGCCGGGAATGCAGCGCAATCGTCATCTGCTCCGCCCAGCTCGGGAGAGGCGGCTACTCGGGAAGCGGCTCCCTCGGGCCAGGCTGCGCCGGTAAGTCCGGCTTCGGGCCAACAGGCGGCGCCACCGGGAGCGGAAAAGCCTTCCCTGCCGGACGCTCCCACGCCGCAGACGGGCGCTGCGGGGCAGAAGTCGCAGCGAGAGCTGGCGGAAGAGCAGTTGAGGGCACAGAAGAAGCAGCGAATCCTGGGAATATTTCCCAACTTCAACACCTCATACGTTGAGAACCCCGCCCCGCTGACCTCCCGCCAGAAGTTCAGCTTGGCCTTCAGGACCGCGGTGGATCCAGTCACGTTCGCGGTTGCCGGGCTTGACGCCGGGATAAGCCAGGCGCGAAACGAATTTGAAGGTTATGGACAAGGGGCCCAGGGGTATGGCAAGAGGCTTGGCGCCTCCTATGCCGACCAGGCCGACGGCCTTTTCTGGGGCAATGCGGTTCTGCCTTCCTTGTTGCACGAGGATCCGCGCTACTTCCGCAAGGGTACCGGCAGCTTCAAGAGCCGCCTGTGGTATTCCCTATTAACCACGGTCAAAACTAAAAACGATGACGGCACCTACGGTCCGAATTATGCCAACCTGTTTGGGAACTTGATCGCCGGGGGGGTCTCAAACGTTTATTATCCGCCTTCGGACCGTGGTCTGGGCTTGACCTTCGAGCGCGCCGCTGTCGTCACCCTCTACGGTACTATGGGCGCCGTCTTTAACGAGTTCTGGCCTGACATCAAGCGGAGGGTGTTCCATAAGCAGAACTAGCAACCGGGCGCGACAACCGCTCCCGGCGCAACCGGAGAACTTCCGAAGAAGCTTCCCGCGACTGGCAGGCGACGGTGTTTGCTTACCATGACCGCCGGAATCTACAATCGGAATTTATCCATATTTCTTCAGGATAACCGCCATGATCCAGTTTCCCGTTCCCGAGGCGCTGACCTTTGACGACGTGTTGCTGCTGCCGGCCAAGTCCGACGTGGTGCCGGCGACGGCTAGCACCGAGACCCGGCTCACGGCAAGAATTCAGCTCAACATTCCCATCATCAGCGCCGCCATGGACACGGTCACCGAATCGCGCATGGCCATTGCCCTGGCGCAGCAGGGCGGGCTGGGCATCATTCACCGCAACCTCTCGATTGAGCAGCAGGCCGGCGAAGTCGACAAGGTGAAGCGCTCGGAGAGCGGCATGATCGTGGACCCGATCACCATGCGCCCCGAGCAGAAGATTTCCGAGGCGCTGGAAGTCATGCGGCGCTACCGCATCTCCGGCGTGCCGATCACCGAGAACCGCAAGCTGGTCGGCATCCTCACCAACCGCGACCTGCGCTTCGAAACCCGCACCGACATTCCCATCAGCGACGTGATGACCAAGAAGAACCTGATCACGGTCCCGGTCGGCACTACCCTGCAAATGGCAGAGCAGATCCTGCATCAGCACCGGGTGGAGAAACTGCTGGTGGTGGACGACAAGTACGAGCTCAAAGGGCTGATCACGGTCAAGGACATCCAGAAGAAACTCAAGTATCCGCATGCGGCCAAGGACGCCCAAGGACGCTTGCGCGTGGGCGCCGCCATTGGCGCCACCGGGGACTTCCTGGAGCGCGCCCAGGAGCTGGTCCGCAACAAGGTGGACCTGCTGGCCATCGACAGCGCCCATGGCCACTCGACCCGGGTGCTGGAGGCGGTGCGCTGCGTCAAGGCGCGCTTCCCCGGCGTTGATCTGGTGGCCGGCAACGTCGGCACCTACGAGGGAACGGCGGAGCTGATTTCCTGCGGCGTCGATGCCGTCAAGGTCGGCATCGGGCCGGGCTCGATCTGCACCACCCGCATCGTGACCGGCGCGGGAGTGCCGCAAATCACGGCCATCGCCGAGGCGGCGCGGGCGGCGCACGGCACCGAGGTCGCCATCATCGCCGACGGCGGCATCAAGTACTCGGGCGACGTCACCAAGGCCCTGGCGGCGGGCGCCAACCTGGTAATGATCGGCTCACTGCTGGCGGGAACCGAAGAGAGCCCCGGGGAAACCATTCTCTACCAGGGCCGCACCTTCAAAGCCTATCGCGGCATGGGCTCTCTCTCTGCCATGGCCGCCGGCTCCAGCGAGCGCTACGCCCAGACACCGGATGAGGCCGAGGACGACTTCACCACCCGCCTGGACGGAGAAATCGACGGCAACCGCCTGGCCAAGCTGGTTCCCGAGGGAATTGAGGGGCGCGTCCCCTACCGCGGCACGGTGGCCATGATGATCCTGCAACTGGTCGGCGGGCTGCGCAGCGGCATGGGATACGTAGGCTGCGGCAATATCCGCGAACTGCAGGCTAAGGCGAAGTTTATCCGCATCAGCAACGCCGGCTTGCGCGAGAGCCACGTGCACGACGTGACCATCACCCGCGAAGCCCCGAATTACCGGGTGGAGTAGTAGATATTTTTGATTTCAGATTTTTGGATTTTTGATTTAAAGCAGTTCAGGAATTAGAGCGATTTCACAGTAGCTGTATCCGATAGCCACAGTGGGCGAACCAGGCTAAGGCGTTGGCTGCGGTGATGGTCTTTAGGGCTTCGGCAACCGCTTCTTCCAAACCCTCGGCGGTGCGG
>JBEKQR010000073.1:0-13455 GCA_049519515.1 Candidatus Korobacteraceae bacterium | reverse complement strand
CGGGGAATAAGGCGTGTTCCCTCAGGGGCTAAAGCCCGCATTTTTGTTGGCTCTGGACGGCGTGGCTCAAGGCACCCCAGCAAGTCAAATGCGGACTTGCTGGGGACCCCGCGAAGCCACGCTCTTTCAAAGCACTATTTTTGAAACAAGCTCCAGTCATCTGCTCATCAGACCATTCATTTTCATCGCGACACACGGATTTTCTGGAGCGGCCGCACCACACTTCGTGGTGGCTGACGCGAATTTTTCAAATGTAGTTCCGCAGAAAAATTCATGAAGTTTTTAACCTTAGTGTCATCATACGGGCGCGGACCCACAGTAAAATGTCTTCATATAGTTTCGCCGGCGGTTCACGTCACGGGCAGTGCTGTGTATTTGCTCACCGGCTCGCTTCACGTGGGGGAAGCGAGTAACGAGCGCTCCGGATTGGCAAACGATCTTACGCAGCAGCGGGGCGGGGCCTTTCAACAAACGCGGGCCAATAAGGCCCAAGCCAACCAATTCGCATCAGAGGCAGGTCGAAGGCTTTTGACGCGGGAACATCAGAGCACTCAACGGACAGGGAGTCGCATCATGGTTTCCAAATGTGCCAATCCGACATGCTCAAACGTGTTCCACTATTTTGGCCAGGGGACGGTTTTCGAGATCCGGTTTAATGCAGCGTCCCAGCAGCCGCCATCCAACGCGGAGGGAAAGAGTCGCAACATCGTCGAGCACTTCTGGCTTTGCTCCGCCTGTTCCTCCACCTTGACTTTGGCAACGGATCCCGAGCGCAAGGTGCTGGTCATACCCCGGCGGCGAGCCAAGCCCGCCAGGGCGGCAATCGCCATCGCCTCCTAACCCTTTACAGCTCTTTTTTCTGGGTCTTGCTTACGCGCGGGGATGAACTGCCGGAGCCTCATCCGGCGCGCAGGCCGGATTCTGCTCAGGGACGCGGCTGTATTTGCCCGAGGCGCTATTCCAGCGGATCTTGAGCAGGTCCGCCAGCATGCTGAAGCCGTCGGTAATGGGATTGATCTTGGAACGGTGGTCGTGCGCCCAGGCCACCGGTATCTCTTCGACCCGGTAACCGAGCTTGCGCGCCAGGAACAGGATTTCCGGGTCGAACCCCCAGCGGCGAATGCACTGGCGGCTGAAGATTTCCTTTCCCGCGCGGCCGTTAAAGGCCTTGAAGCCGCACTGCGTGTCCTTGTACTTGAGCCCCAGGATGACTCTCAGCGCCAGATTGAAAGCCCTGCCGAGTATCTGCCGGTAGAGCGGCTGCCGGATGGTCTGCAAATCGCTCCGCAGCCAGCGCGAGCCAATCGCCACGTCGTGGCCCCGGCGGATGGAGTCGAGCAGCTTGACGGCTTCTTCGATGGGTGAGGAGAGATCGGCATCGGTGAACAGGACCGCTTCCCCGCGGGCGTGCAGGATGCCGTTGCGCACGGAAAATCCCTTGCCGCGATTGCCCGGATTTTCGATCAGGCGCACCGCCGGATTGCGCCGGGCATAGCCGCGAACCACCTCGGCGGTATTGTCGCGCGATCCGTCGTTGACGACCACGATTTCGGCCAGCCAGTTCTGTCGCCGGATGAAGCTGACAACCCGCTCGAGCGTGGGCAGAATGCGGACGCCTTCGTTGTAGGCGGGAATAACGATGCTGTAATCAACCGGCGGCATGCAGCTACTTGGACGCACTCACATTAAAGCAAGGTTGCTACAGTATCAATGATATTGTGCTGTTCCAGCCGGCGGGAAGCAAAATCGGAGTTCGCCGGGGCCGGGCACGCTTCATGCCGCCTCTTCTTCCACCGGGGCCATGCGGAAGAACTCATTTACGATTTGCCGGTCCCACAATCCGCGCTCCGCCTCCTGGATCATGATCAACTCCGCCTCGCGGTGGCTGCGTGCCGGCTTGTAGGGGCGCTGGGTGCGGAGCGCGTCGTAGACGTCGACCACCTGCAAGACGCGCGCCAGCAGGGGAATGTCTTCCCCGCCCAGCCGGTCGGGATAGCCGCTGCCGTCCCAGTGCTCGTGATGATGGCGGATGATCGGCAGCACCAGGCGCAGCGACCGCAAGGGTTTGCAGATGGCCTCGCCGATCAAGGGGTGGCGCTTCATGATCCGCCACTCGTCCGGGCTGAGGTTGGCGCCTTTCTTCAAAATCTCGTCGGGAATGGCGATTTTCCCCAGGTCGTGCAGATAGCCGCCCCGCTTAAGGGCGACCTGCAATTCCCAATCCAGTCCCAGGTGTCCCCCCAGTTCGCTGGCGTAGCGGGCCAGCCGCTCGCAGTGGCCGTCGGTGTAGGGATCGCGCGATTCCACGCTCAGCCCGAGGGTGCACAGGACCGCCTCGGCGTTCTCCAGTTCGTCGGTGTAGTCCTTGATCTTCAGCAGCGAATGCACGCGCGCGAACAGCTCCTCGGGAAAGACCGGCTTGTTCAGGAAGTCGTCGGCCCCGGCCTCGATGCCGCGGATTTTGTCCTCGCGGTCGCTCAATCCGGTGATCATAACCACCGGGATCAGGCGCGTGGCATGGTCCTCTTTCCACTGCCGGCAAAGATCGTAGCCGGACTTGCCGGGCATGACGACGTCCAGCAGCACCAGGTCCGGCGGGTTGTCGCGCATCTGCGCCTCCGCTTCGCCGGCGTTGTTGGCGGTGGTCACGTCGTAGCTGCGCCGCGCCAGCATCTCGCGCATCAGCAAGGTGTTCTGCGGGTTGTCGTCGACGACCAGGATTTTGGGTAAGCGCCGGCGGGTGCTCGCGTCAGCCATCCTGAAGGTGTGAGTAACCGCGCCTCGAGAAAGGTTGTATCGGCGCGGCTTCCCGCCACATTCCAGGCCTGTCGCCTCGGCAGTGGAACAGCCTTGGCCGACCCCGTACAATCGCTACATGCCGCGACTGACATACAGGATTTTCGGCGGAACGGCCCTTTATCCGAAGATCAAGGCGCTCGGCCACTACCCCGATTATCTTTGGTGGGTGCTGCGGGGCAAGCCGGTGCGCTCGCCTCATCTGCTGAAACAGAAGACCGTGCTTGCCTACGGCAAGAAACATCAACTGCGCACGCTGGTCGAAACCGGGACCTACCACGGAGAAATGGTTCATGCGGCGCTCGGCCACTTCGACCGTATCTACTCGATCGAGCTGAACCCGGAATGGGCCGCTTTCGCCCACCGGCGTTTTGCCCGGCATCCCGAGGTGCACATCGTCGAGGGCAGCAGCCAGCAGAAGGTCGCCGAGGTGCTCGCCGGGATCAATGAGCCCTCCCTCTTCTGGCTTGACGCCGCATACTACGGCAGCGGAGCTCAGGGCGGCAACATCACCCGGCTGCTGGCGGAGCTGCAAGCCATCCTGTCGCATCACGTGCGCGACCACGTGGTCCTTATGGACGACGCCCGGACATTCACGGGCACAGGCGTAGACGGAGCTATGACGGCAGCCCAGTTGGCCGCCAAAATCGAGCGCGAGTTTCCCGGCCGCAAGGTAGTGATCGAGCGCGACATCTTCCGCATCACCCGGCGCTGAAGGCAACGACGTTGCCTCACGCTGGACTTTAATCCCCCAGCCAGCATAGGATTGCGGCAATCATTTCTGCCCTGAGGTCACGGTGCGCCTTTTTCCCAAGCTGTCCCTGAACCGGCTGCGCGGCCGGAGCATTCTCGATCCGGCCATTCTGGCGACAGAGCAGGTTTTTCTGGCGCCGCCGTTTACGCCGGAGGTGGCCGCGGCGGTGAGCCTGATTTCCACGCGCCTTCCATTCCGCGCCGACGAGCGCTCGCGCTTGCTTTACCAGGCAGAAGCCAATGCCATGTCGGAGAAGGAATACGAGGCGCTGTCGCCGTTAATCGGGCAGATGGCCAGGCCGCGGCGCGTGCTGGAGATCGGACCGGGGCTGGGCCGCTCCGCCGTCTATTTCGGCAGGAGGCGGCTTTGGGACGAGAACGCCGAAGTGCATCTCTATGACGCCACCGGCGCGCAAACCAAGTACAAAACCAGGCATTACGACCGCCCGCCACAGTGGCCCGACATTTCCTCGTTCTGCGGCAACCTGCCTCTGTTGCGGAGTTTCCTCGATCACAACCGGATGGCAAATTACCGGATCTTCAATGCGGCGGAGCTGCCGCTTTCCCGTTTGCCCGGACCTTACGACCTGGTCTATGCCTTCTTCGGCCTCGGATATCACTGGTCGCTGGAGTTTTACCTGGATGAAGTTACGCCGCTGGTGGGCGAGAACAGCGTTCTGGTCTGCACACTACACCGCAATTTCCGGCCCTTTGCGCGATTGCGGGAGTTCTCCACCCGCATCCTTTACTGCCGCGACATCAAGAAGAATGCCGAGCCCCGAAAGCTGTTGGCTTTGAGCAGGAGCAAACTGCCTGAGGCCGGCGTCTCGCTGGCGGAGGCATTTCCTCGCTAAGCCGCGGCTTATCTCTGGCCTTTCCTATCCGGTGCGCACAGTTCCGGGGCGGGTAGGCTGCATGGTTGGAAATTTCACCGCAACTACTGGCTGCCCTGCGGGTTCTTGCTACTGGATTTACCTCCTGCTCTCCGTTGATGGGGCAGTGGAATGCCCAATTCGCGCGGCTTTAGGCCGCGCGTTTTTTTTGCGATACCACATCAAAGCGTAGTGTTATCTGGCCAGCACCCGTTCGTTGAGGTAAACCGTTCGCACGAAGCCGATGACGAGAGCGCTGGTCTCATCTTCCTCGCCGACAATGGTCGGCTGGTCCAGGGGCACCACTACCGGGAACCAGCCGCCGCTGACCGAGCGCGGATCGATCTGCCAGCTCTTGAACGGCAGCAGCCGCGAGCGCACCATCCGCACCTGCAGGCCGGGGGCAAGATTGTTCTGGGTGCGGAAAGCCGGGTCGTCGGTAAACAGGTAGACAAGCTGGAAGGTGGACTGGTCCCAGGCCAGCACATAGCGGACCCCGCCCAGAGTGCGGACGGCGCAGGGATCGAAATGCGCTTCCGCGCTCAGGCAGCGCATCGGTTCCGTGGTGGAGTGGGTGATCGCGTCCGGCAGGGGCGCGCCTAACTCCGGCGGCGCCGGCTGCGGGGCGGCAGCCGCCAGCGAAAACCGGGCAAGCGTCAGGATCGAAAGGACAAGCAGAGCAAAGCGGGCGTTCTTCATGCGTCTTTCCCAGGGCAAAATTTCTGACCCGAAAGGCAGGCGCAATCAATTACACCCGGTTTTTCCGAATCCTTCCACAGGAATCGGCGGCTTTTCACAGCAAAACCGAAGTAGCCGTGCGATTCGCGCTTGTGGTCCCGGACTCCGCTCAGGCACTCTGCCGGGTAACGCCACGGTGGAAGGTCGAGCGTGACGCTTCCCAGGGGCGGAAAGGCGAAGGCCATGCAGGCCGGAGCTGTCCGGCACTTTGCTCAGGGTTGCACTGACCGGCTACCCGTCAGGCTCCATGGTGGCGTTTGACGGAAATCTTACGCATGACGCCAGGCGTACATGCAGGCCCCCAGCAAACGCCGATGTTGCCTTTGCCGGGTGGACAGCGCAGGCCAGCGGCAACCCTCCCGGTGACGCACAGCCCGCAAGCATTGCCACTCTGGCAACGAGGGTTCTTCGCGTGACGCACATCCGCGAAGAATACGGGTAGCCAATCCGTTTCCTGGAAGGAGAGCCGGGCTTCCTGCGCCTCGGTGCGCGCGTTTTCCGCGTTGCTCGGGCACACCGGGGACATCACTCCCCGGCAGCGCACGCCAGGCTCTCAACTTTCTCCCGGCAAACGCTGAGGGTGCGATTGCCGGGCGGGAGCCGAGGTTCTCGGCAAACGCCGAGGTGGTGTTTTACCGGGTGGAAGCCAGCGGGAACAGCGTCGTTGCTCTTGGTTTTCCACCCTGCCCGAGCCCGGGCGGTGCGGCTGGCGCCCCCGGGCTCAACTGTGTGTTGCGTAGCGCTGGCCTCCAGGCCGGCTGTCCGGGAGGCGTCCACGCCTGCCAGCTAAGGCGGCACTGTGATTGGTAATTGTTCAGGATTTTCCACCGTCTCTCACAACTTTTTCTCTTTTTCCACCGCGCTACAGCAGTTCACCAGATACAAATCGGCTCACCTCGGCTAGCATCTCTCTATTCATGGCGGCCACTGACTACAACCTGGAACAGCGCGGACTTCCCTCCAATGCCGAGGCGGAGCGCTCTCTGCTGGGGGCGATTCTGCTGGACAACACCCTCTACACCGAGGCCGGGGCCGCGCTCAAGCCCGACGATTTCTTTCTCGACGCCCATCGCCGCATCTACTCGCGCATACTGGAACTGAGCGACGCCAACCGCCCCGTCGATCTGGTTACGCTCAGCGAGGAACTGAGCCGCCACAAGGAGCTGGAGGCGGTGGGCGGGATGGCGTATCTCTCCTCGCTCACCGATGGCACGCCCCGCCGCACCAGCATCGAGCACTATGTCCGCATCGTGCGCGACAAGTCGCTGATGCGCGGCGTCATTCGCGCCGCCAACACCATCATGCAAACCGCCCTCGACCAGGCGGACTCGGCCGCCGACGTGCTCGACCGCGCCGAGGCGGAAATCTTCAGTCTCTCCGAGAATCGCAACCAGCAGGACCTGGTTCCGGTCAAGCAGGTGGCGATAGAGTCGTTCGGTGGCAACCTAGACAAGCTCTACGAGCGCGGCCGGCGCATCACCGGCCTGGAGACCCACTACAGCGATCTCGACGAACTCACCAGCGGCCTGCAGCGCAAGGAGCTGATCATCATCGCCGCCCGCCCCTCGATGGGCAAGACCGCCTTTGCCCTGAACATCGCCGAAAACTGCGCCGTGCGCGACAACAAGGTGGTGGCAATTTTCTCCCTGGAAATGGGCCGGGAGGCGCTGCTGTACCGCATGCTCTGCTCGCAATCGCGCGTCGACTCGCACAAATTGCGCACCGGCTTCCTGGGCAAGGAGGATATGGGCAAGCTGCGCGACGGGCTGGAAGCGCTCATGCCGGCGTCGATTTTCATCGACGACACGCCCGGCGTCTCGGTGACGGAGGTGCGCGCCAAGTCCCGCCGCCTGAAGCAGCGCGAAGGCCGGCTCGACCTGATCGTCGTCGATTACATGCAGTTGATGTCGGCCTCCGCGCCCGGCGGACGCCGTTACGAGAACCGCACCCAGGAAGTTTCCGCCATCTCGCGCGGGCTGAAGGCCATCGCCAAGGAAATGGACGTGCCGCTGGTGGCCATTTCGCAGTTGAGCCGCGCCCCGGAAACACGCGGCGCCAAGGACAACGAGCCCAAATTGAGCGACCTGCGCGAGTCGGGCGCCATCGAGCAGGACGCCGACGTGGTCATGTTCCTCTATCGTCCCGAGTACTACAATCCCCGCGATCCCGACGTTGACGGCAAGGCCAAGCTGATCATCGCCAAACAGCGCAACGGTCCCACCGACACGGTGCAGTTGGCCTTCTTGCGAGCCTTCACCCGCTTCGAAACCCTCGAACGCAGCGAGTGGATGCAGTAGAGAGTTGTGTTATGCGGCCCGCATGTGCGATAAGCCGCTGGACAAGCGGCAATCATTGGATACACACTGGTTGATATATGGCTGAATTAGTCGCAGATTGTCCCCGCTGTAATGCCCAAAAAATTACCTTCGATGTAACTCAAGCCTATATTACGCAGACGGTATACGGTTGGCAGCAGTGGTACGAAGCTTTCTGTATATGTCGACACTGTCAGCGGGCAACTGTCTTCGTTCTCTCAGAGAGCGTTAATGGCAACTACAAACTAGTTCATGAGAAGGGCCTACTCGGCTTAAGGGGTGCGGTGAATCAGTTTGTCTGTATTGAGGGATTCATCAGTCTCAAAGACACCGTCGCAGTAGAACCACCAGAACATATACCCGAGAATGTAGAAAAAATATTCTGTGAGGGAGCTACGTGCCTCGCCGTTGGATGCAACAACGCTGCGGGCACGATGTTTCGTCTGTGTATTGATATTGTTACAAGGGGAATGCTTCCCGATGGTGACGCAGATGGTTTAAACTCTCGTGTTCGGCGAGAACTGGGATTGCGTTTGCCATGGATGTTTGACCACCGTGTCCTTCCGGAGAGCTTACGAGAGTTATCGACGTGTGTCCGTGAAGACGGTAATGACGGAGCACATGCAGGAACACTGAAGCGAGAGGACGCGGAGGATCTACTTGATTTCACAAACGCGTTGCTTGAAAGAATTTATACCGAACCAGAACGGCTGAGACTTGCGAAAGCGAGAAGAGACAAACGGCGCGGTGCCCCAGAATGAGTGAAGCAACCCCACATCAGCTCCGCCTGCGGGCCACCACGACTGCTGAGCTGTCGCCTCGACCGTGGAAGCCCACGCCTTCAGGCGTGGGAAACAACGCCCGCCGAGAAAGCGCCTTTAGGCGCCGTGGGACTTGCTGAATGTGCTACCGTTTTGCTCCATGGAAAAGCGCGTTTTCTTCGTCACGACTGCGACTTGGCAACACCGTCCGATCTTCCAAAACGACGAACTAGCCCGCGAACTGCTTTCCACTCTATTGGAATCTCGCGCCGAGGGACGTTTCACGCTCCACGAGTTCGTAATCATGCCCGATCACCTGCATCTGCTGCTGACGCCAGCAATGGCGCTGAGCCTGGAGCGGGCCATGCAGTTCGTCAAAGGAGGATTCTCATATCGGGTCGGCAAGCTCAGGCCTAACCTGATGATTTGGCAGAAGAGCTTTACAAATCATCGCATACGCGACGAGCGGGATTATGTTAAGCATCGAGAGTACATTCATAGCAATCCCGTGCGCAGGCACTTGGCGCTGGTTGCAAGCGAGTTCCCGTATTCCTCCGCCCATCTCGGTTTTGAGCTGGACCCGTCTCCATTTAGCACGGCGGCTAAAGCCGCTTCAGATTCGAAGCTCTGATTCCCACGCCTGAAGGCGTGGGCTTCCACCTTCTGATTCCCACGCTTAAAGACGGGGCCACCTACGATTTCTTTTGTAAACGCGAAACAGCCCCACTTAGCTGCACCTGCGGCTCAGCAAATCTGGGCCACCGGCCACGCCCCCATTCCCCAGGTTAGCGCCGAAAAGCCCAGAGAGCCGTTCGCTGTAAAGGACACGGCTCAACCAGGCTGCGCCGCTTGTCTCAAACGAGTTTCTCGTCGGCGCGGAACCTGGGGCAACCTTCAAGTTGCCCGCCAGCCAGGGCAGACTCCCTTCCTCCCCCTGCTTGTGATAATCTCCGTCTTTAGCGGATTGCAAGTTCCAAACCGACGTATAAAGGAAGGAAGCTTCCATGCCTAAATTCGCAGCCAATCTGTCGATGATGTTCAACGAAGTTCCTTTTCCGCAGCGTTTTGCCGAGGCGGCCAAGGCCGGGTTCAAGGGCGTTGAATTCCTGTTTCCATACGAGCACGCGCCCGAGGAGGTAGCGGGCTGGCTGAAGCAAAACAAACTGCAGAACGTGCTGTTCAACATGCCGCCGGGAGACTGGGCCGCCGGCGAGCGCGGCACGGCGTCAATCCCCGGAAGAGAAGCGGAGTTCCGCGCCGGAGTGGAGAAGGCAATCAAGTACGCCAAGGTGATGGGCACCCCGCAGCTGCACGCCATGTCGGGCAACCTGCCTGCCGGGGCGGACCGCGCCAAGCACAAGGCCACCTATGTCGCCAACATCCGTTACGCCGCCGGCGAGCTGGCCAAGCACAACCTCATGCTGGTGCTGGAGGCCATCAACCAGCGCGACATGCCGGCCTTCTTCCTCAAGACCCAAGGCGAAGCCTACGAGGTCTGCAAGGAAATCGGCGCGCCCAACCTGAAGATTCAGTTCGATATCTATCATTGCCAGGTGCAGGAGGGCGACCTCGCCACCAAGCTGCGCAAGTACTTCGACCTGATCGGGCACATCCAGATTGCCAGCGCGCCCGAGCGCAATGAGCCGGTCGACGGCGAGATCAACTACCCGTATATGTTCCGTTTGCTCGACGAGCTCAAGTTCGACGGCTGGGTGGGTTGCGAATATCGTCCCAAGGCCGGCACCGTCCAGGGCCTGGGCTGGCTCAAGCCTTATCTGGCCGCCGCGGCGGCGCGGTAGGGTCCCAGGTTTCAGACGTTCGTTTCAGGGTTTCACAGTTTGGGACGTAGCGCTGGTCCCGCAGAGCGGGACCGGGGTCCCCAGCAAGCCTGTTTCTGGCTTGATGGGGTGGGAGACCGGGGTTCCCAGCAAGCATGCTTTTGCTTGATGGAGTGGGAGACCGGGGTCCCCAGCAAGCCTGCTTTTGGCTTGATGGGGTGGGAGACCGGCTGTAGGTGCGGACGTCTCGTACGCACCACTGCCACCGGCGGGTAGGCGTGGACGCCTACCGGACAGCCGGCCCCGCTGAGCGGGGCCAGCGCTACAACCACATGCCGGAACTGTGAAACCCTGAACCTGAAATCTTGTCTGAAAATCCTGTAATCGAGAGCCATCAAGCCAGTTTTGCGACCTGCCAATGCGAGTTTCCCCAGTAGTTTTTGTATGCTATATTTTGAGTTTGCCTGATACCAAATCCTCGGGCCCTAGCAAGTGCAGCGCAATGAATGCAATCCTACGTCCGCATTTCAGAATCAACATAAGTTGCAGGCAATCATTTGCACCCCAGCAATTGGCAGGAAGGATGGAGCGCTAAATGCCGAATCCAATCGTAGCTTTTTTTGACAATCCTTTTCCGAGCCTCGATCCGATCCGTAACACTTTGGCCAAGATCGGGGCCGAGCTGCGTCCGGCCAAGCAGGACACGCCGGAAGCCTATCTTGAAGTGGCGGCAGACGCCGATGCCCTCATGGTCTGCTACGCCAAAGTTCCGGGCGACATGATCCGCAAGATGAAGCGCTGCCGCATCATCTCCCGCACCGGAATCGGGGTTGACAACGTCGATCTCGATGCCGCCAGCCAGTGTGGAATCGTGGTCACCCGCCAGCCGGACTACTGCATCGATGAAGTTTCCGATCACGCCATGGCCCTGCTGCTCACCCTGGTCCGCAAGGTTGCCTTCTCCAACGCGCGGGTGCAGGGCGGCGAGTGGAAAATGGCGGCGGCGGTTCCCATTCACCGCTTGCGCGGGACTGTCATGGGTCTGATCGGCTTCGGCCAGATTCCAAAGCTGGTTGCCCCCAAGGCGCAGGCCTTTGGCATGCGGGTGGTGGCCTTTGATCCCTTTATCCCTGCGGAGGTGATGAAGAAGGCGGGCGTGGATAAAGTTGAATTTGCCGAGCTGTTGAAGGTCTCCGACTATATCTCGATTCACTGCCCGCTGACGCCGGAGACCAACCATCTGTTCAACGCCGCTGCCTTCCGGCAGATGAAACCGACCGCTTACCTGGTCAACTCCGCGCGCGGACCGATTGTCGACGAGGCGGCGCTGGCGCAGGCGCTGGACAGCAAACATATTGCCGGGGCAGCCCTCGACGTTATGGAAAAAGAGCCGCCTCCGGCCAACTCGCCGCTTCTCCACCGCGACAACGTGCTTTTGACGCCCCACACCGGCTGGTATTCGGAGGAGGCCCGGTCGGACCTGCTGGTCAAGGCGGCGGAGGAAGTTGTCCTGGTGCTCAGCGGGAAGGCGCCCCGCAATCCCGTAAATTCGGCAGCACTGCAAGCCAAACGCAGCTAAAAAGTTAATTTTTGGAGGGTAGTTTAATGTCACAAGAACCGTGGAAAAGTAAAGACTGGTTTGTCAGCCCCTGGAACTTTGCCGACGCCGTGCGCGCCGACTTCAAGTTCCCCAAGAAAGTGTCATTTCACGACGTTACGCTGCGTGATGGCGAGCAGCAGACCGGCATCGTCTTCAACAAGGACGACAAGATCCGCATTGCCGAAGGTTTGGCGGAAGCCGGGGTGCAGCGCATCGAGGCCGGCATGCCGGCCGTCTCCCCCAGCGACGAAGCGGCGATCAAGGAGATCGTAAAGCGCAACCTGGGACCGCAGATCTTCGGCTTCGCCCGCTGCATGGTCGATGACGTTAAGCGCTCGATCGACTGCGGCGTCAAGGGCGTGGTGATGGAGGTCCCCTCCAGCGACCACATGATCAAGTATTGCTACCAGTGGTCGATGGAAAAGGCCATCAAGTCTTCCGTCGATGCCACGGCCTATGCCCACGAGCATGGCCTGGAAGTCGTCTTCTTCCCCATCGACTTCACCCGCGCCGGAATCGACTGGGTGCTCGACCTGATCATGAAGGTCGCCACCGACGGCCACATGGACGCTCTCGGCCTGGTTGACACCATGGGCGTGCTGTCGCCGCATGCCATCCCGTATCTTGTGAAAAACGTGAAGCAGCGCGTTCCCAAGGGCACGCGCCTGGAAGCCCATTTCCACATGGATCTCGGCATGGGAATCGCCAACACCATCCTGGCGGTGGCCGAAGGCGTCGAGGTCATTCACTCGACCATCCTGGGCCTCGGCGAGCGCGCCGGCAACGTGCCCATGGAAGAGACCGCAATGGCGCTGAAGATGATGTACGGCGTCGAGACCGGCCTGAAGACGGAGAAGTTCTACCAGCTTGCCCAGATGACGCAGAAGCTGGCCAAGGTCAACATCCCACTGAACCGGCCCGTGGTCGGCGAGTGGCTCTACAAGGTCGAGTCCGGCATCATCGCCACCTGGTTCGCCAACGCCGGCCAGGAGCATTTGACCGAAGTCTTTCCGTATCGTCCGGAACTGGTCGGGCAGCCGGCGCCGGAGATGGTCCTGGGCAAGGGCAGCGGCATCGACTCCGTCAAGCACTGGCTGAAGAAGTTCAACATCCAGGCCAACGACGAAGAAGCCATGAAGGTCGTGGCCGAGGTCAAGAGCATATCCTTGAACAAGAAGGGCCTGCTCACCGAGCAGGAGTTCAAGGACGCGGTCGCCAAGGTCCTGCCTGGCAAGGCCAGCGCGGCGGCACGCCGCTAACTTGCGCCCTGGCAGAGGCGACTCCGCGGCTCCCAGCGAATGACGTTTTTTCATTCGTTGGGGTGTAACTGTGGCGTTTGCCGGGGACTTGCTTAGCTTGTACCCCGGCTCTGCTCCCGGGGCCCGCGGTGCGCACCTTTGTGGCGCGTAGCGGGATGGATTGCGACGTGGCGGACCTTGCGGTTCGCCACGTTTTCTTTTCTCGCGCAGCCTTTGCTGCGCCCAGCCTCACGTCACGGGGTTCCCCGGAGCGCCCGGTTTTGGCGCGCTGGGATGGAAGATGAACGACCTGCTCGCAGCCATCGCACAGCACGGATACGCTGTTCTGGCCGGCGTGGTATTCCTGATGGCCATTGGCGTCCCTGTGCCTGGGGCGCTGGCCTTGCTCACCGCCGGCAGCGCCGTTGCCTACGGCAGGCTGAGTGCGCCGCCTGCCTTCGGCGCGGCCGTGCTCGCCCTGCTGGCGGGCGACACGCTTCTGTTCCTGCTGGGCAGATATACCGGATGGGCGCTGCTGGGATTCCTTTGCCGCCTCTCGGCAAATCCGGAGAGTTGCATTCTACGCTCGGCCGAATCCTTTTAC
>JBEKQR010000072.1:0-13458 GCA_049519515.1 Candidatus Korobacteraceae bacterium | reverse complement strand
GCAAAAAATAAGCGCCCATGCCGACCATGAATGTAGAGCCGGCAATGACCATGTTGAGGTTGGTGAGCTGCATCCTGCCGAAGATGCGAATGCCCTGCATGATCAGCATGCCCCAGGTCAGGATGTAAACTCCGCCCAAAACCGCCGGCGGAATGCTGGCCACCACGGCTGCGAACTTGGGAATGAATCCCAGGACAAGGACGATGATTCCGGCGGTGGTGATTACATGCCTGCTGCCGACGCCGGTAACAGAGATCGCTCCGATGTTCTGCCCGTAGGAAGTCGCGCCCGAGCCGCCGATAAGCGCCGCCAGGGTAGAACCTGCGGCTTCGCCCAGGATTCCGCGGTTGATGCGCGCTTCGTCTATGTGTTGCTTGGCCATGATCTCGCCCACCAGGATGTAGTTCCCCATGGACTCGATCAGGGCGATGGCGTAGCCAAGAAACATGACGACGATCGCCGCTATGTTGACTTCCCAGCCAAAAGGCAAAAAGCGCGGCAGCCCGAACCAGGCGGCGCCGGCAACCGGGGCAAAGTTCGCTTTGCCCGCCAGCGAGCCTACGATGCTCCCTATGGCAACCGCGATCAGGATCGCTCCAAAGCGCAAAAATCCCCGCCTGAAAAACAGCACCAGCACGACGGCGATAAGAAAAGTCATGGCTGCCAGCAAGCCATTAACCCCGCTGGCAAAACCTGGCGTCCCGGGCCTGCCCACGATGAGTCCGATGACTACACCGGTCAGTGAGAGCCCGATCAGCGTAATGAGAGGCCCGTAAATTGGCGGGGCGGCAATGATCGGTCTAAGTTTCCCCCACCATCCCAGCGGCCACGCCATCACGGTAGAAATAGCTCCGGCTATGACCATGGCCGTCCAGGCGACCGCGGTTCCCAACATGCCTCCGACGGTGATCACGAGGGCCAGGAAGACTGCCGCCGGACCTTGCACCACCGGCAGCTTTAGCAGACTTGTGGATTGAGTGATGGTAACCAGGCCGGAACCGATCATGTATGCCTGGACCATGTATTGGATGGTTTCGCGTGGCAACTTGAGCGCCACTCCCACGACAACGGGGAAGGTCATGCCCGAGCTTTCCACCAGAACCTGCTGGAGTCCATAAATGATGTAGTCCTTCAGGCTCATCTTGTCTTCGACGCCGATGATCAGATCTTGCCGTTCTCCCGCAACTGGCTCCACAATGGCACCTCGCGTGAATTTGTTGAATGCTGAGGCCCGAATCCCAGTTAAGCCTGAATCCCTGGAGTTAGATTTTTTGAAACAAGCTGTAGTCCGCTGCGAAAACGATTTTGATCTTGCGCTTGAACCGCCATCAAAAACCCGGTTGCCAGATCGGCTCCCGAACTTGCTCCTACGGCAAACAGCCCGCGCGCGGCCGCCGCTACTTCCTCCGCCTCGCCACCGAGAAGAGCAGCAACCAGCTTTTTCATTCTCTCAAACAACAGGCCCTTTCTAGCCAGGTTCAGAAGGCTGTTCGATAAAACGTTGCCGCCGAGAGCAGCCTCGTGGATCGAATCCATGGCGCTGCTGAAATCCTGCCGGTAAAGCTTCTGCAGCAGGCCCACGCCAATGAGCAGGCCGGCCAGAAAATCATCGCCGCTGGGTGTGAGTCCCCATCCACAGCCTTTCAGGAGCTTGACGCCGCCCAGCAGGTCGCCCCGGAAAACCTCTTCAGCGCCGCGTGTCATGCGCTGGAGGAAAGCCTTTTCGACCCCGGTTGCAAAATTGCTCTGCCGGCCTTCGTCAACCAGAAAAGCCAGACTGCCAGGGGATGAATTCTCCACCAGCAATTGCCGGAACAACTCCAGGTTGCGAAAGAACCGCTCTCCGCTCCATCCGCAAACTACCAGCTTGGAGCGATAGCGATGAACGTTGCCGAGATCGAAGCGCCGGCCGTCGACGAAGGCTGCATCGGCTTCAACCCGCAACTGCGACACTGACGCAATAATTCGCTCGCAACCGGGGCCGGTGATGACTACGTTCAGCGGTCCGCCGCCGACCTCTTCGGAAACCAGGGAGACCAGGCCTTCGCCGCTAATGAAATTCACCGCGCGCCGGAAGCGTGAATGAACGTCATAGGCTCCGGGCCTGACATGGTCTCCAATGCTCAGCAGCGTCACATCCATATGGACCCAAGACCGGCAAGGCCGTGGCGAAACCAGCCACGGCCGCGCCTGTTCAGCGGCAAGCCCAATTCCCACGTCTGCCAACTACGGCAGCTGCGGGGCACGTGGCGTTTCACGTTTGCCGCGTGCTTATTTCGCCGGCAGCATGGCCACAATACGGCACATGGCGGATTCCAGCTCGATGCCGCGCAGCGGGAAGGCGCCAATCCAGCAGCGTTTATTGCTGATGTTGTTGATCTCGCCTGCCAGGTTCTCGGCGTGCACCAGCTTTCTCGGGAACAGCTTCAGGTGCATGACCTGGTAGTATTCCTCGTACGGGAACATCTCGTCCCAACCCTTGCCGTACTCCGCCTTCAGTTTCTTTTCAGCCTCGGCAAAGCAGCCGGGATGCCAGTTGCGGATGATGGTGTTCATGGGATGGTCGGCGCTGCCGCAGTCCACGCCGATCCACTTCAACTGCATGTCGAGCGCCCACTCGTGGAACTTGGGGTCGGGACCGGGATGCTTCACGAAATAGCGCACTTCGTCGGACTCCGGCTGGTCCCAGGCGTAACGGTTGTAGCCGGTATTGATGATGAGGATGTCGCCCTTCTTCACTTCCACGTTCTTGGTGATGGTCTCAGGCGAGTAGAGGCTGTAGTCAGAGACGTCTTTGGAGATATCGGCGACTGCGCCCGGGCCTATCCATTCGTCGATCGGCACCTGGCCGATGGCGCGGCCGCTGGACTTGAAGTGGATCTCGCCGTCCATGTGCGTGCCGACGTGATTGCTGGTGGTGATGATCTGTCCGTTGGCGCCCTGCCCCATGTGCGCGCCGGCAATGCGCTTGAAGTACTGAATGCCGAATGGCATGTAGCTCGGCCACGGTGGAGTATGAATGCTCAGCCGCATGGTCAGGTCATAGACTTTCACGCAGCCCATAAAACTCAGAAATTCCTGTGTTGTCATGATCGGCCTTTCCCTCTTTTTGATTTAAATTTTCGAAAGTTTACGACAAATCCATTAGCGCCGCCAGCGTTGTTTCCTGTAGTCCGCGCTCCGCCCGCTAGGGCAGTTTCCTGAATGTATGTCCCGCGGAAGTCCAAATACTCCTCGGGTGTCATGCTGAGCGGCTCCAGAGGAGACGCGAAGCATCCCAGGGGACTGCCCCACTCCGCGCCGCCCCGGGCTTTTTATAGAAAACCTCCAGCTCCGTTTTTGCTACAAGCAGTGTGGGGATGCTTCGCTCCGCCACCCCAGCAAACGTCCATTCGGCGTTTGCCGGGGACCCTGGCTTCGCTCAGCATGGCATCTCGAAAACGAATCGCCCACTCGAGAACCGATCTAGCACTGCTTGCGGGAACTACCCCACTCAAGCGAAAGAAGCTTGAGTGGGCCACCCGAAAACACCGCGCTTACGCCTATTGCCCCAGAGCCTTGTCGTTCAGGTTCTGGGCAAAATACTCGAACGCCTTCTTGAAAGGCTCGATCGGGGCGCTCAGGACGCCGGCCCCAACCTGCCCGACCCCCGCCTGCTTGTGGGCCACGCCGGTATCGATGAAGGGAGCGATGTTCTTCTCCACCACCTTGACCACGTCGATTCCGGTCGGCGTTCCGCGGAAATTGAGGTAAGGGATTTTATACACGTCGTTCTCGGCGGCCGTGATCTCGTACATCTGCAGGGTGTAGCGAAGCGCATCCTCGGTGGCGCCGCCGACGAACTGCACGATGGCGGGGGAAGCCGCAATGGCAAAGCCCCCGAGGCCATTGGTTTCGGTAATGGCGCTGTCGCCGATGTCCGGGTTGGCGTCGGCCTTGGAATAGCCAGGGAAATAGAGCGCATCGGGCACGGGCGCCGGCCCGGTGAACCAGCGGTCCCCGGCGCCGGAAAGCTGCACGCCGAAGTCGGTGCCGTTGCGCGACATCACCACTACTACGCTGCTGTTCTCGACACCGCGCGCCGCGTCGAGCGTCGCCTTGCTGGCCGGCATGGAGAAGTTCAGGAAAAAATGATCGTTGCGGTTGATGAACTCCAGCACCTCCGCCGCCGTGGCGGGATCGCCGCAGGTGGTGACCACCGCCGGGGCGATGGTGCGGTAGAGAATGGAGGTGGCCGCGCGATTGCGGTTGTGCACCTCGTCTCCCATGTGCAGCGCCTGGGCGATGATGTTTTTGATGTCGACCTTGCCGAGCTTGGCAATCGCTTTCTGCAACACCGGATAGAGAGTCGTCTCCATCCACCTCAGCTTCTGGATCACCGCCTCGCTGTAGGCGCCGTAGCGGAGCACCTTTCCCAAACCTTCGTTCTGGGTGCAGAAGGCGAGATTGCCGTAGGTTTCGTTCTTCAAAATAAAGACCGGCATGGAGGGCGACACGATTCCGGCCATCGGCCCGACGGAGGCGTGCTCATGGCAGGGGGCATACTCGATTTCGCCCGATGCGGCCAGCCGCTCCGCTTCTTCCGCCGTGCGCGCCTTGCCCTCGTAGAGCAACGCGCCCATCACCGCGCCGCGCATGGGCCCGCACATGCGTTCCCAGGTAACCGGCGGCCCCGCATGCAGCAACATGTTGGGCTTCATGCCGGGAATGACGTCGATTGCCCGCCCCATGCCGACCCAACACGGCGCGCCCTTCAGCAGTATCTCGGTGACGCGCGCGTTTGCCTGCTCTATTGCCGGGCGCATGGATTTGACGCGCTTCAGAAGCGCGGGATCGACATCGACCGGCGGCCTCCAGTCCACCTGGACCGCCTGCGCCTGGGATTCATCGAGGGACTGCTTGAACGCCGGCAGCCCAACGTTGACCACTTTGAGCTCGCTGCTAAACAGTTTGTGCACGGGAAGTGCCCTCCAAGTGCGCGATGGTGTAACCCGCCAACTGCGATGCCGCCGCGTTGCTCGGCATGACGGTGGCGCCGGCGGCCTCCAACCGGCTTTTGACTTCGGCGCGGTTCTGCGGATCCTGGTCGGTCCCGGTAACCGAACACACCACGCAAACGCTCTTGCTCGCCTGGCTGATGGCCTCGCACAGTTCTGAGGCCGGGTCCGGGTTCGCTCCACGGCCGAGAATGACATCCAGAAGAATCACGGCTGTCTCCGGGTCGGCGGCTTCTTGAACGATGCGGCGCTTGCTCAGCGAGTAATCGATCATGGGGTGAAGCCTGCCCTGGGTGAATTCATCCGCGCCCATATCGATCAGCGTGTTCCCCCGGCTCTTCAAGGAATTCTCAAGCTTGGCGGCGGTCCCGGCGGGGACATTCGAATAAATATTGGAGAGCTTGCCGCTGAACAGCGTTTGCGCTTCCGCGCAGAAGGTGCCGCCGCTGAAGAGGCCGCGGACATACTTCTGTCCCGGCTTGCGCTTGGCCGCTTCGGCCCGGGCGCGGGCGCGTATCTGCCCGTTTCTGGCCGCAAGCTGCTTGGCCGCCAGCGCGGTGTCCTGGCCACGGGAGGCCGCGACTGCCATCAGCGCGGCCTGCTCAAGCGTTGCCGGTTCGCCTGGCGAGGCGGCGCCCACAAACATGGGAATGACCGGCTTACGGATTTCCTTGGCGGCCGCCGTGATGCGCGCCAATACTTCAGCGTGCGGGGGCTTGGAAACAAGCAGAATCACCTTCGTCTGCTCGTCAGCGGCCAACGCTCTCAGCCCGGCCAGGAACATGATGCCGCCCACTTCCTTTTGCACATCGCGCCCGCCGGTGCCGATGGCCTGGGATAAGCCTGCTCCCTCGTTGCTGATGATCGAACTGACTTCCTGCAGGCCGGTTCCTGCCGCCGCCACAATGCCGATGTCGCCTCGCTGAACCACGTTGGCAAAACCGAGGGGGACGCCGTTGATGATCGCCGTGCCGCAGTCCGGTCCCATAACGAACAGGTCATTGCGCGAGGCGAACTTTTTCAACTCGATCTCTTTTTCCAGCGGCACGTTGTCGGAAAACAACATTACGTGCAGGCCGTTCTCGAGGGCCAGCATGGCCTGATCGCCGGCATAGCGTCCGGCGATGGAAACGAGCGCCAGGTT
This sequence comes from Candidatus Korobacteraceae bacterium, assembly GCA_049519515.1. Lineage (GTDB taxonomy): Bacteria > Acidobacteriota > Terriglobia > Terriglobales > Acidobacteriaceae > CAWBRT01. The sequence goes on along the minus strand of JBEKQR010000072.1, from coordinate 7,317 downwards.
GGCGCCGGGCAGCAGCTTGAGCGCGCCTTCAAGCGTTGCCGGAGACACTTTGCCGCCTGCCACGCTCCGGCTGCCGCCGCGTTTCAGAATGCCGTCTACGCTGGCCAGCGCCGACTGCGCAGCCTCATCGGTTTCCGCCTTTATGGAAATCAGCAGCTCGGCGTCGCCCGCCTGGTCAAAGGCGGAGAGGAGCAGGCCGCTGGCCTTCAGAATGGCGCGGTTTGCCTCTGTCCCCATGACCAGGGCGGCATCAACCACTCCGGGCATGGCGGCAATCTGCTTACCGCACTGCATGAGGGTTACGGAATCGAAGTAAGCGCCTTTTTTAACCTGTCCGACAACAATCATCGAAATGCGCCTCCGCCGTGTGTTCGCAATACGCTCCAGGGATGACTAAATCAGACTAAAGCTTGATGCGAGCCATCAGGGGCTAAAGTGTCTGCGTGAGAACCCTGGCATCGCCCCTACGGGGCTCGACAACTTCCTGCTTTCGCCCCCAGCGCTGAAGCGCCGGGTTATGGTTTTTCCACAAACTGCAGCAACAGGCAGGTGATATTGTCGCGGCCGCCGCCCGCGTTGGCCGCCGCGATCAGCCGGCCGCAAGCATCCTTGAGCGTTTTTTCGGCGGCGATAATGCGCAGTATTTCCGCGTCGGAGACGTATTGAGTCAAGCCGTCGGTGGCCAGCAACAGGGTGTCGCCGGGCTCGGCGATCAGGTCCATCAGGTCCGGCTCGGACGCATCGCTCGAGCCGAGGGCGCGGAGAATGATGTTCTGGATCTTGGAGTGCTGCGCTTCCTGCAGGGTCAGCAATCCGCGCCTGACCCGATCCATGACCAGCGAGTGGTCATTGGTGAGCTGCCGCATATAGTTGGAGGCCGGCCGGAGCAGGTAAACGCGACTGTCGCCGACGTGCGCCACCGAGTAAGCGCCGTTTTCAACCAGCACGGCAACGATGGTCGAGCCCATGCCGGACTGGCCGGGATGCGCCGCAGCCTCGTCGCAGATGTTCAGATTAGCGCTGCGAATGGCGCTGGCAAGGCTGTTGGCGCGCCGGGATAACTCTCCCTCGTTTTTTTGCGGCGAACCGATAGTGGTAGCCGGGCTGCGGAAGTACTGCAACACGGTATCGACAGCTATCTTGCTGGCGACCTCCCCGGCGTTATGGCCGCCGATGCCGTCGCAGACCACGTAAATTCCGTGGCGCGAGTCATAGCCAAAGTTGTCCTCGTTGTTGTCGCGAACCCGGCCGACGTCTGTCTGACCTGCTACATCAATGGTAAAGCTCATCTCTGGAATAACTCTTTCCTGAATGCACGGAGCAGTCCCCGGGAAGCAGCCCGGAACCCCCGAGAAACGGTTAGCGCGCGGGCGCCGCGATGCTGTAGCCGGTGTACGCCACGGAAAACAATCTCCATGGAAGGCTGAATTCACCGTTAGGATCGGGCATGTGGCCCGCCGGATTCCGCAGGCGCACCGTACCTGTACTGGGGTCCACGCCCAGTACTGTGTAAGCGTGGCTGTCGAGATACCAATTGTTCACATCGGGTCCCAACACCGCGCCCCATTTGGCGGTCATTTGTTCCACGGGAGCTTCGCTTGTCCATGCTACTACAGGCCGATTCTTCCTGACCTCGGCGGAGATCGCAGCATTGGCCTGCTCGGCGCTCTTGATGTGGAACGAGGCGCCCTGTCCGGTAAACGCCCGGAACACGTCTTCCACTACCCCGCCCTGGCCGACCGCGCGGTAGGCGCCGTACAAATGGCTATTGGTCTTGACGCTCTCTGCCAGGGAGTTGAAGAAACCGGCGCTGTCCAGCCAGTCCACGGCGCGGTCCCGCATATCGGGAGGGATGGGGTAGGCCTTGAACTCCTCCCGCAGTTGCGCTTTCAGGCCGTCACGGCTGACGTTGCCGGCCTGATCGATCTGGCTGCGAATGGCGCGATCGTAGGCGAGCAGCAGGGAATCGGCGCTGCTGCTGCGAAAGATCAAGCCGGCGGCCCATTTCATGCCCATCGGCCCCTTATCGGCGGCTTCGAGCAGGGAGGCGCGCAGCGTGCGCTGAGCATAGCCGCGAAACAGCACCGCTACCCAGAGGCCATCGGAGGCATCATAGTTGCTCTCGCGGGCAAAGTGCACGTCGTCGGGGTAAACAGTCTCCTGTTTGCCGTCGGCAAACGTTACGGTGAAGTTTTTTCCGTTCGGGCGAATAGCCGCCCGCAAGGTGCCGGGCTGGGTGGCCGCCAAGGCGGCGACGGCGGCGTGAAAATAGCAACTTCCCAGCGCGCCCTGGGATACCGCCTCCGGCGACACGTCCATCCTCCCGTACAGGGGTACCTCGCCGAAAAGATTCGCGGACGCCAGACAGCAAAGCGCCAGGGCCGCAACGATCAAGCATTTCTTCATTGCTTATTCTCCACTTTCAGCTTGCCGCCGCCGAGTCGAATTTGAGCATGTTGGCGGCATCCGCAATTTCACCCCAGCCAGCGCAACCGCGGCGCTTGCGCGGTTTTTCCGTGTGGATGGCCGCGATCAACGCTGCTGCTTCGCTTTGGCGCCTTCGCGCTGGAGCTCCTGCATCTTGCGGTTGAAGTAAGCGTCCAGTATTTTCGGCGTCTGCTGCTGCATTTGCTGCATGAAGCGGTCCTGAGATTGCTGCATCTTGGCATCCATGCCATCGACGCGCTTCTCAAAGGCGCTCAGGCGGGCGTCCAGGGCCGGGGTGAATTGTTTGACCGCCGAGTCCGCGCCCTTCTGCAAATCGGCGACGGCGTCCTTGGTCTTAGCGATCTGCTGGCCCTGGTAGAAGATCACGCATAGCAAAACGAGTATGCCGACCAGAGCCACGGCAAGAAGATTGCGCATCATGTTGAGTTTTTGCTCGATCACGATATCAGCTCCCGCTTCCAATTCCGGATTTGTACTGCCGGTTTTTGCTGCCGGGGACGAGGCCGCGACCGGTGTCGCCACCGCCGCCGGCGTGGGCGCCGGCTCCGGTTTGGGCTCCGGCTGGTGTGACGCGCCGAAGGAAACCCGCACCGCTTTTTCGCTTCCCGGCTGCACTCCGACCACGGTGGCGCCGGAGTCCGGACGGGCACCCGTATGCTTCACGGTGGCGGAACCTGTGACCGCGGCCACAAGCGTAGCCTGCGCAGCTTGCGCACCCACGACCTGAGTGGCATCGCCTGGCGAAGCCGCCACAACCTGCCGCTCCTGAGCCTCCTTCAGGTGGACCCGCAGCTCAGGCCCGTCGCTTCCCAGGCGCAGCGTGTCACCCGAGGAGACGGGCGAGGAGGTCACCCGGGTGCCATTCAGATAAGTGCCGTTGGCGCTGCGCGGGTCCGATAGGGTAACGCCGGCGGCGGTCACTTCCAGGACCACGTGCTCCCGCGAAATCATCGGATACTCATTGCCGGGCAGGCTGACGTCGCAGCTTGGGTCCCGGCCGATGCGGATGCGTGGCTGCTGATATGACCAGCGGTTTGTCTTGCCAACCAGTTCGATTTCAATTTGCATGGCTACTCTTTCCGCTTCAGCGCGAACGCCGTCGCTCCCAGCAAAGCCACAGCGAAGCCGCCGAGAATCCCGAGATATTGGGGAAAAGCATTGGAGGTTTCCGGAAAAGGCCCGGCATTGGTAATGCCCTGCGCCTGCATCTTTTCCAGGTAGGCGCGTATCCGTGCCGGGTCCCCGGGATGCAGCGTGCTGTAGACCGCATTGATCAGTGCGAAACCGTATCCGCCTTCACGGTATCCGTCACTGTCGTGGATGTACATATCGGTGATCGCCTCCAGGCCCCAGCGCGAAGGCATAATCGGCGAGAGCCCATAGCGCAGAACCGGGCTCATTCCGATGGGCACCATTGCGGCCGGAATTTCGCGAACCACCATTCGCGGCGGATTTTCCTTGAGGGCATCGCGGTCCGGGTAAAAGGGTTTGAGGGTGACGACCGGTATCAACAACCCGGCCAGCAGCAATTGCGGAATCATGGTGAGGGGAAAAACGAGGAGCGCTTTTTCCGCGGTCGAGAACACCGATGAAATCAGCAGCCCGATGAAGCCGCCCAGGATGGTCATCAGCCACATCAGGGCGAAGCACTCCGGCAGGTGGTTCTCCAGCCCTCCCATGGCCGCCAGCACGCCTACGAACAGCAGCGCTTGCATCGCCGCCACCACGGCCACGTAAACCACCTTGGCGCCAAGATAGGCAAGCATGCTGAGGTCGCGTTGTCGCTCGCGTTTGTAGACCGGCAGCTCATCCACGATTTCACGCACCGAGGAGGAGCAGCCGAACCACAGGGCAACGACAATGACCATGAACAGGACCTTGGGTTCGTTGGCCGACTGCTTCATCGCCGCCATGAGCAGGGCGATGGCCACCGGCGGCAGGAGCAGGGCGGCAAAGGTGGATTTCTGCTTGAACTTGAGCTTGAATTGGCGGCTCAGCAGGGTCACCCACTGGCGGACGATGGAGCGCCGCTGGCGTTTCCTGGGCTGCGCGGCAGCAGAGCGCTTGGCCGGCGGCGGTGGCGTACCCATGGACTCGCGGTAGCTTTCCGACTGGTGATACTGCGTGGCCCACTCCTCGGCCTTCTTTTCCTGCAGCTTGTCGAAGATCTCGGTCGGGCGGCGGGCGTTGAAATAAGGCAGCATGCCCTGGCCGGCCCCAAAATACGCCAGCTTTCCGCGAACCAGCACCGCCACCTTGTCCAGCAGGCTGAAGGAGCCGAGGAGGTGGGTATTGATGATCACTGTCGCCCCGCGATTGGCAATTTCGCGGAAGAGCTGCATCATCTTCATCTCGGTGCGCGGGTCCTGGCCGGCGGTGGGCTCGTCGGCGAACAGCAACGTCGGCCCGCTCAGCAGCTCGATGCCGAGGCTGACGCGCTTGCGCTGGCCGCCGCTGAGCGACAGAATCTGCTTATCGGCGTGCTCGGCGAGGTCCAGAACCTGCAGCACTTCCTTCACCCGCTTCCAGATTTCGGTTTCGGAAGTATCGTCGGGCAGGCGCAGCCGCGCCGAGTAGTAGAGGCACTCGTTGATGGTGAGCTCGCGATGCAGAATGTCGTCCTGCGGCAGGTATCCGATGGTGGCGCGGAAAGAATGGAACTCGGAATACAGATTGGCGGAGTTCAGCAGCACCTCGCCGCTGGTTGCCGGCCGCGAGCCGTTCAGCGCATCCATCAGGGTGGACTTGCCGGCGCCGGAGGGGCCGAGCAGGCCGACGAACTCACGGGGATCAATGGCGAGGGAAACGTCATCGAGCAGGCGCTTGGGTTTTCCGGTGACGCTGTCGGGCACATCGACGGCCAGCCCGTGCGCCACCAGGCGGATGGTCTTGCCATCCGACTGCTGCTCCATCTGGGCGCCGTCGAAAAGATACTGTACTGCCCCCAGGCTGATGCGGTCGTGAGGCTTCAACAATTGCCGGGTGACGCGCTGGCCGTTGACGAAGGTCCCGTTGGTCGAATTCAGGTCGACGATTTCATATCCGCCGCTGACCTTGCGCAGCTCGGCGTGGTGGGCGGAAACCGTGGGATGCTCCAGGTGGATGCGGTTTTCCGGGCCGCGCCCGATGCTGGTGACATCGGCCGTCAGCTCCACATCGTGCAGCACAATCGGGCGACGGCCCGCTTCCCGGTACAGGAACAGATGCGACTCGCAGCCGCCAAACTGGATCAGGTCGCCATCCTGGAGCACACGCTCGCTGATGCGCTCGCTGTTGACGAAGGTGCCGTTGGTCGACCCCAGGTCGTGCAATACCGTCCCTTGCGGGGTAACCGTCAGCTCCGCATGGCGGGAGGAGATGGAAGGGTTCTCGATGCAGATCCTGCCGGGACCCTCGGTGCGGCCGAACTCCAGGCGCGCTCCCTCGATGGGGAAATCCTGCACGGCATATTGATCGAGCACCAGTTGCAGCCGGCGCGTGGGCGCCTCTTCCTCGGACTGCGAGAGGATGACGGTTTCGCCCATGCGGGCCGAGCGCGCGGAAGCAAGAATAGTGGAGCCCCCCTCCCTGGGCTTCAGACTCGCCCTTCCCGCCGCCGCTGCCGCCGCCGAAGCAACATCACGGTCGGCTTGAGCGGGCTGCGGCACGGCCATGGCCACCAGCCGCTGGGCGTCGGAGTCCCAGCGCAGGTTCGCTTTTCCGGCAGGCTGGAACAGATACGTATTCTGGTCGTGGAAACCGAAACGGATTTCGTCTCCCGGCTGCAACACCGCGGTGCTCACCCGGCCCCCGTTGACGAAGGTTCCGTTGGCGGAGCTATCGTAAAGCACGGCTTTGTCACCGCCCTCGGGAATGATCCTGGCGTGCAGGCGTGAAATTTCGGGATCGTCAATCACCAACTGGTTTTGACCGCGGGCACGCCCGACCTGCAATCCCTGAGGGGAAATCGGGATACGCTGCTGCGCGGAACGGTCGGTTACAGGCAGCAGACAGGGTGAATCAAAGGAAACTACCAACGCGTTGCAAGCCAAGCACAAACCCTCGGCGACGGAGCCGCCACACCATTGACAAATCGCCACCCCTGCCTCCTCCAGATCTGGAATAGCAAAAAGCCAAAACTCCGGCGCAGGCGCAATAAGCTACGGAAGTGAACAGAATCCTAGCATGAGCCCAAATTGCGGTAAACACGTATGTATGGTTGCGCTGATGGAATAAGAATAAACCTGCAGCCGGGTTGTGATGCTGGTAAACGCAAGCCGGAATATCTCGATTAGATACAATAGATTCTCACACATAACCCACGATGGTAGGGGATATCAGGTAGACATGAGCCTTTGAGTCCCGAATTACTAGAGTCCATGGCCTCTGCCGCTTTCAATTTACTGGACACTGCGATTGATTCATCGTAGAAGTATTTCCAGCAACCAAGGTCGCGAGGGTGGACGTGTCTGGGCAGGAGAGGGTAACTTTGCGGACACTGGCCCGACGAGAATATCGGCCCTGAAATTCCGGGACCATTTGAACGAGGCGCTGTCGTCCACATGGACGTCATAGCCAGCCGAACCTTCAGTGCGGCGCAGCTGGGCGTGGCCGGGGCACACTACTTCATCCCGGTTAACCTCGCGGCAGTGCTTGAGTTCCTGCGCTTCCTGTGAACGAACACGGGTAGCGGCACGCCTGAAACCACAGCCGGCCAGATTCTTGCCTGGTTCGGGCCCAAGACCGGAGGTGAACAGTAATGAAGGTGCAAGCCAAGTGCATCATGAAAGCGTGGGACAGCACCGCAGCAATGATGTACGAGCCAGGTATGGGGCCGCTTCCGGGTGGCCTCTATGAACTCGATTTTAGCCAGCCTAATCATCGGCAGCT
>JBEKQR010000071.1:0-13534 GCA_049519515.1 Candidatus Korobacteraceae bacterium | reverse complement strand
CTTCCTTGCCATGTTGCCGCGCAGCTTGAAGGCCGCCTTTGAGTTCCGCGACCGCTCATGGTTCCAGGAAACAATCTATGAAACCCTGCGGCGGCACCGGGCAGCCCTTTGCCTTGCCGAGAGCGAGAATCTGGAGACACCTGCCATCATTACCGCCGACTTCACCTACTTCCGCTATCGCAAGCCAGCCTACGACCGCGGACAGCGCGCATTCATCGCCGCAAACCTGGCTGGGGTTTCCGAGCGCGTAGCCGAAACCTACGCCTTCTTCAAACATGAAGAGAGCCTGCAGAGCGCGCTGAACGCGGCCGAAATCCTGCGCGCGGTCACCTTCACCCGGACGCAAAAGGCAGGGTAGGGAAGAGGGGAGGCATGGGGATAGTGATTAGATCTGCCAAGGCTGCTCTGTCGCGGTATATACTGCGCCCAATGGAAGGTAGGGACAGCGATGCACGAATGGTGGACTACCGTTCCCGCTTGGGCCAAACCCGTTATCCTCGGCGCGTTCATTACAGCCTTAATCGGATTTCTCGCATGGTTAATAACAGTGGGGTTGCCGACCGTGAGACGCCGGGTATATCTCCACATTCTCCGGAAGCTGAGGGATTCTCAGACTGCGCTGGAAGTAACTCACCAAATTTTCGACCGTCCTACTCCTGATCCCAGATACGCGGGTTACGTCCCGCCAGAAGAAATAATCAAACACAGCGGATGGCCACGCTTTCTCGTGAAGTGGGCCATACATTGGCAGGAAAGAAAACATCTCGAAAATAGCGAGCCACCATTCAAGCTGTAATTCGCCTTAGTCTCGTGTGTCTCCACCCCGCACCACGCTGGTTATCGCCCCAGCGTCCGATAATGCGCATACTGAAAGCATGTCCCGCGCCGGCGACGACTTGCGGCTGCTTTCCTCCTTTTCCGAGCACCTGAAAGTGGAGCGCGGACTAGCGCGCCTCTCCATCGAGTCCTACGCCGGCGATCTGGCCAAGTGGCGCTTGTTTCTGGAGGCGCGCAAGCGGACCCTCGTCAATGCGCGCCGGCAGGAGGTCCGGGAGTTTCTCGCCTGGCTGTTGAAGAGCGGCGCGGAGGGCCGGACGGTGGCGCGAAAGCTCTCCAGCCTGCGGCAGTTCTACAAGTTCCTGCTGCTCGACCGCCACATCAAGCACGACCCGACGCTCGATATCGATTCGCCCAAGCAATGGAAGGTACTTCCCAAGTCGCTGGCGCGCAGCCAGGTGGAGAGCCTGCTCGCGGGCTCGGCCACCGCCCCCGCAGCCCGGCACAGGGATGAACTTGAGCTGCGCAACCGCGCCATGCTGGAGGTGCTGTACGCGGGCGGCTTGCGCGTCTCGGAGCTGGTGGGGCTGCGGATCGAGGACATAAAGCTCGACCTCGGCTATCTGCTGGCGCGCGGCAAGGGAGACAAGGAGCGCATTGTGCCGCTCGGCGATCCGGCGCAGCGAGCCATCACCGCGTACCTGTCCCAGGCGCGGCCCGCTCTGGCCGGGCAGAAGCGCTCGGCGTTTTTGTTCATAGGCCACGGGGCGCGACGGCTTTCGCGCGAGCGGGTGTGGCAGATCGTCTCGCGGTGTTCAGCGCTGTCCGGCGCTCACGCCAGCCCGCACATGCTGCGGCACAGCGCCGCCACTCACATGGTGGAAAACGGGGCCGACCTGCGCACGGTGCAGACCATCCTCGGACACGCCGACATCTCAACCACCCAGGTGTACACGCACCTGGCGCTGGACCGCCTGCAGGCTGTATATCGCCAGCACCATCCGCGAGCGCAGGCAAGCCGTCGGGCCACATCTGCGCAAGGGGAGACGCCGCGTGAGTAAAGAAGCAAGTTTCGATAAGGAGAATAGTTTCAAGTTTCCAGTTTCAAGTTTCAAGCGTAGGGGTGGCCGCCCTCGGCCGTCCACGGATGGTTCCGCGAAACTTGGAACTGCTTTTCTCAAAACTCGAAACCCGAAGCTCGAAACTGCCGTTCCGGAACCCGAAACTCGAAACTTGAAACTTGAAACTGCTTTTCCAAACTCGAAACTCGAAACTTGCATTTCGCGCGGCATCGCAAGATTCATTGCTTCCTTGCGCGAGAAGAACGCCTCCGCGCACACCCTCAAGGCCTACGAGACCGACCTCGAACAGTTCTCCGCCTATCTTGCCCACGGTTCTGGCGCCAGTGAGTGGGGCGCGATCGATCACGTGTACATCCGCGGGTTTCTGTCGCAGCTTTATGACCGGGGACTGGCGAAGGCGTCGGTTGCCCGGGCGCTGGCGGCGGTGCGCTCGCTTTTCAAGTATCTGGCGCGCGAAGGAATCGTCAAGCAGAATCCCGCCCTGCTGGTGGCAACGCCCAGACTTCCAAAAAAGCTGCCGCGCGTGCCCACGGTGGAAGAGCTCAACCGCGTGCTCGATTCACCGCTGCCCGAGTCGGCGGCCTTTCCCGAGCGCGACCGCCTGATACTCGAACTGCTGTATGGCTGCGGCATCCGCAACTCGGAGCTGACCGGCATCAACCTCGACCACATCCGCTGGAGCCAGGAGGCGATGCTGGTGCGCGGCAAGGGCAAAAAGGAGCGGCTGGTGCCATTTGCCGAGCCGGTGGCAGCGGCTCTGCGGGAATACCTGCCGGTGCGGCAGCGGCTGCTGGCCGAGCGCCGAAAGACCGCCGCGGCGCTGATCGTCAACCGCCGCGGGGCGCGGCTGACTACGCGCAGCGTGGGGCGGATCGTCAAGTCAATTGCCGTTGCCAAGGGGCTTTCGCCCGACCTGCACCCGCATACGCTGCGTCATGCCTTCGGCACGCACCTGCTGGAAGAGGGCGCAGACCTGCGTTCCATACAGGAGCTGCTCGGCCACGAGCGCCTGGCCACAACCCAGCGGTACACGCAGCTTTCTACCCGCAAGGTGATGGAAGTCTACGACAAGACGCATCCGCGGGCGCGGTGAAGAACGTTTCACGTTGCCCGTTTCACGTTTCACGAGGCGAGCTTTTTTTTGAAGGGGCATGGCTTTTAGCCATGCCGTTCAGAGGCGAAAAGAATGCGGCCTTTAAGGCCCTGGGGAGATTGGCGTCGTCATAAAAACGACTATCAAACCGAGTCGACCCTCGCGGGCTGAAGCCCGCTCGGGATATGTATATAAAGCCCTTTACGGCGCGGCTGAAGCCGCGCCCCTTCAAAGCAGCCGCAGCTAACGTTTTTCCGCAGCTGTGAAGTCGCACCCCTTCAAAGCAACCGCAGCTAACGTTTTTTCGCGGCTGTGAAGCCGCGCCCCTTCAAAACAACTGGTTTGCAGCCCGGCGAAATCGGATGCGACTTCTGTTGATGCTTCCTTAAAAACTGGAGACGTGCAACGTGCAACGTGAAACGTGAAACGACTCAGTGTTTTGCGGCCGCGCTGCCAGCCGTTGCCTGACCCGGCGACACCAAGGATTGCGCTCGCAGCTCCTCCCACATGGCGACCACCCGCTGGCGCAACTCGGAGGTGAGCCGCTCGTAAGCTGCCACTGGCGCTTCGGCGGGATCAGGGTAGATGGGGTCACCGATCCTTATGCGCAAGGGCGCAAATTTCTGGAAGCCGCGCCCGCGCGGCCAGGCGTCAAAGAAGCCTTCCTGGGCGACGGGCACTATGGGCACGTTCAAATGCCGGGCGAGAATGGCGGCGCCTTTCTTGAAGCTCTTGGGCGCGCCATCGATGGTGCGCTCGCCTTCCGGGTAGAGCATCAAGATTTTTCCGTGCCGCAGGCCGTAGGCGCCGGCGCGCATGGCAGGCACCAGATTGGCATCCGGGTCCACCGGGATGACGCGCACGAAGCGCGCAATGGCGCGCGCCAGCCCGCTGCCGAACAGTTCGCTCGTCCCCACGTAGAAGACGTTGCGGAAAATAGAATAAGGCAGCGCAGCCGTGAGGATTGGCGCATCCAGGTAGCTCTGATGATTGGCGCAAACGATGAACGCGCCCTTGCGCGGAAGCTTCTCCAGGCCGCTGATCTTGAGACGGAAGGCGTCCCGGGCGAACAGGTTCACCACCCTGCCGAACAGGTACCAAAGCAGGCCGGCGACAGGACGCTCGTTGATGAGCGCTAGCACCTCCGGATCGGTCGTTTCGCCGGCCAGCAACATCTCCCACCCCGGGGCCTGTGCCGCGCCTTTGCCGATGTTTTTGCAAACCAGGTCTACCAGTTCACGAACCGTGTAGACCTCGGCGGCGGCCGAGTCCTCGACATCGGCGCCGAGCTGGTGTTCCAGCGCCACCAGCAGTTCGACGCGTTGCATCGAGTCCAGCCCGAGGTCCAGCTCCAGGTTGTCGCGCGGGTGCAGCGCCACCCCGGCAGACGCGGCAGCCGCGTCTGCTGGCGGCCCAGGTTCGCGTTTGTTCCTGGCGGCAGAGCGAATCACCGCCAGCGCGCGTTGCACATCGGGCAGAGACATCCATTGCCGTTCTTCGTCCGTCAGCTCGCGCGCAAGCTGCTGGCCGGACTGTTCGCCGCGGCCGCCCTGCTCGCGCACCCGCGCCTCGATTTCGAAACGGCGCAGCTTGCGGGTGGTGGTGCGCGGCAAATCCTGCTGCCAGAGGTCGTAGCTCAGGATGCGCTTGCCCGCCGGCAGTTGCGAGGAGATGTTTTCGACGTCGTAGCGGATCACCTCGCGCATGTTGACCACTTTTTTCTGCCGCAGCGCGTCCAGGTCGGGCACGATAACAGCGTGCAGGCGTTCGGACACCGGGGTGCCGGGCGCGCTTTCCAGGCCAATGACGCAGATTTCCTTGATCCACGGGCTCTTCAGGTAATAGCTCTCGATCTCCTCCGGGTAGATATTCTTGCCCGAGCTGAGAACGATAATCTCTTTCTTGCGGCCGGTGATGAAGAAGTTTCCGGCGGCGTCGCGGTAGCCGAGATCGCCGGTGTGCAGCCAGCCGTCTCGAATCACCTCGGCGGTCGCCTCCGGGCGCTGGTAATAGCCTTTCATGACAATCGGCCCGCGGATGGCAATCTCGCCGGTGGCCGCGCCGGAGACGTTCTCAGCAGGCTCGGAGTTGATGATTTTGGCTTCGACTCCGGGCAGCGGCTTGCCGATCGAGCCGATGACGTTCGCCTCAGGCGGAGTAACCAGCGCGCCGCCAGTGGTCTCGGTCAGCCCGTAGGCTTGCAGAATCTCAAAGCCCAGGGCATGGAAGTCGCGGCCGATGGCGTTGTCAAAGCGCGAGCCGCCGGTCACCAGGTACCGCATGCGCGGCCCCAGCATGGTGTGAACTTTCTTGAAGAAAATCTTGCCGGGGTTAAGTCCTACTCTGCGGCCGGCGCGCGAGAGCGCCAGCATCGTCTGGAATATGGCCCAGGTGAGGCGGCCGCGCTTGCGCGCCTCCTGGAAAATGCGCTCGTGAATGAGGTAAAAAAACTGCGGCACGCAGCAGAACAGCGTCACGTTGCGCTCCGCCAGCGCCCGCAGCAGCTCGCTGGTGTTGAGCGATTCCAGGAAGACCACGCGCGCCCCGCAGGCCAGCGGGATCATCAGGTTCGCCATCTGGGCCAGGGCATGGAACAGCGGCAGCACGCCGAGTATGGCGTCGGTGTAGTCGAATCTCACGAAGCGGAAGACCGCCTCCATCTCGCCGCGCAGGTTGGCGTGCGAGAGCATCACGCCCTTGGGATCGCTGGTGGTCCCCGAGGTGTAGAGGATGCAAGCCACGTCATCCGGCTTGGCGTCAACGTGCGTGAAGCCGTCAATTCGCCGGGCGTAGATGGAGCCGATGGTCGGCAGGTCGCCGGATGCCGGCTGCTCTTTACCGGCCCCTGTCGCGGAAGATGGATCGTCAATCAGCACAACTTTGAGCGGATGCTTCTGGCTTGCCTGGCGGGCGACGGGCAGGTTTTTGCCATCGACAAAGATCAGACTGGCGCCGCAGTCGCGCAGGAGCTTGCCTGCCTGCTCGGCGTTGAAAGCCGTGTCCAGGGGCACGGCGGTGTGCCCGGAGGCGACGATGCCGAGATAGACGGCGATCCAGTCGGGACTGTTGCCGGCCAGAATGGCGCAGCGCGAGCCCGCTTCCAGGCCGGAACCGGTTGCTCCGGAATTTGCGCTGGCGGGGGCGTCTTGCGGGTGCCCCACCATCGCGCCCAGTAGCTGGGCGCTAGGGTGGGGTATCGTATCCCACCTTAGCTCCGCTTCGACCACCCCGCCGGATGCAAAGACGGCATCCGTCGGGGGCCCGGCACTCCGCGAAGGTGAGGCACCTGCAGAACCTGGCTTTGTTTTTTCAGCGCACCCTTGCAGCCAGGCGGCTATGGCTTCGGCCCGCTGGCGGAGTTGGCGGTAGGTGTAGCTGCTCCTTACATCCCGGCAATCGCGAGCGCGCTTGCCGGGGACCCCGGAGTCCGGGGCCTCGCCTGCAGGCTGCTGACGTTGTATCTCCACGGCAACGGCGTCGGGCCACAGCTCCACGGATTCGAGGAAGCGGCTATAGAACATACCTTGCGATGATAGCAATTGGAGGATTTTGAGAGGAAAGTTCCCACGTCAGCCCCAAAAGCGGGGCGGGACGTGGGACACCAAAAATAGTGTGGTGGGTGCCCCATCCGAGCTTCCTTTGCTCGGGTGGGGTATTCAAAACCACTTCGCCAAAAAACCACCCCACCCTACGCCAAAAGCAGGCGTAGGGTGGGGCACCCTAATGGGTCACCCTGAACAGTGTGGTGGGTGTCCCATCCGAGCTTCCTTTGCTCGGGTGGGGTATTCAAAACCACTTCGCCTAAAAAACCACCCTGCATTTTTTCGCAGTTTCGGCGCTCACCCGCCCGGCGCTGGCCGCAGGTAAGGGAGCAGCACGGCCGGCACGGCAATTCCGGCGAGGGCGGCCAGGAGAAAGCAAACGCCGACCGCCAGTTTTTCCAAGGTTGCGGCCACGATGACGAAGAATACGGCGCCGCCGAATGCTCCCACGATCACGCCCTTCAACGCCGTCGCGGCACGCGCGCTGCTTTTCATGTGGTTGAAGACCGTAACAATGCCGGTGTAAACGGGAAACATCGCCACCAGGCCGCTCGGAACCGGACCCAGCAGGTGCGCCACGCCGGTCAGCAGAAAGACCAGCGCGGCGGCGGTTATCATTCTTGCGATCAGCTCGCGGCCACTGATGGTCTTGCTGCCCGCTGCCATGGGCGCATTTGGCGGAAAGGCGCGCAGTACGCCTAGCAGCCCGCAGCAGGTGATGGCAAAACTCCATCCGGCGCTGCGCAGCGGCACCTCTAGAATAACAATAGAAATGGCGACATAAACCACGCATGCGGCCGCCAAGCTCGGAACCCAGCCTTGCGAACGCGACACGCGGGAGTAAACCACGGCGAAGCCAGCCAGGGCGGTCAGCCCCAGCAAGCTGCCGATCGAAGTGCGCGCCGAGAACGAAGCGCCCTGCTCGATGGCCAGGATAAACAGAACCGGCCCGGAGGTCAGCGGAAGACCGACCAGCGCACCCGAGATGCCGGCGCCCCACTTGCGCTCGGCCAGCGATACCAGCCCGATCAGCACCGGCGCAAGGGTGAGCTTTAGCAGGAGCATTATGCTTGAATCTTAGCGGAAACGACTGGCCGATTCCGAGTGCATGATTGGCGGAGCCGGAATGCTCCATTCTCCAGGCAGCGGCGAATGATGCCACGGCCTCGGTAGACATCAATCCGTCCCCGGCGCGGAAGTACCGGCAAGCAGGGAAGTGTAGAGTTGTTGCTTAATCGGGAAACGCGACTTAGTTTGTCCCCGCCAGCAGCCTGGGGCATCTAAAATAGGTAGGAGAGATAAAGGAATACTGGTTTGATCAATAAGCTGATTGCGAAAGTTTTTGGCACCGCCAACGAGCGCCAGATCAAGCGCATGCAGCCCAGGGCGGAGCGCATCAATGCCCTGGAGCCGGAGATGCGCAAGCTGAGCGATGCCGAGCTGCGCGCCAAGACCGACGAGTTCCGCCGCCGCATCGAGGAAAGGCTGGCCCAGCTCGAGTCCGAGAACGCCGACGGCGCGAACGGCACGAACGGCGACGCCGACCGCGCCAAGGAGATGGAAGCTGCGCGCGACCGCGCCATCGCCGAAGTGCTGGACGAGATTCTGGAAGAAGCCTTTGCCGTGGTGCGCGAGGTGGGCCGGCGCGTGCTCAACATGCGCCACTTCGACGTGCAACTGATCGGCGGCATGGTGCTGCACCAGGGCAAGATCGCCGAGATGAAAACCGGCGAGGGCAAGACCCTGGTAGCCACTCTGCCGGTCTATCTGAACGCGCTTGCCGGGCGCGGCGTGCACGTGGTCACGGTCAACGACTACCTCGCCAAGCGCGACGCCGAATGGATGGGCAAGCTGTACACCTTCCTGGGCCTTTCGGTAGGCGTCATCGTGCACGACCTGGATGACGAGCAGCGCACGGCAGCCTACGCGGCCGACGTTACCTACGGCACCAACAACGAGTTCGGCTTCGACTACCTGCGCGACAACATGAAGTTCGACCTGAGCGAGTGCGTGCAGCGCGGGCACAACTTCGCCATTGTCGACGAGGTCGACTCCATCCTGATCGACGAAGCCCGCACCCCGCTGATCATCAGCGGCGCCAGCGAGGAGTCCACCGACAAGTATTACAAGGTCAACGGCCTCATTCCCAAGCTCGCCCGCGGCGAGGAGCTGCCCGGCCCGGAGCCGGGAATCAAGATCTATACCGGCGACTTCACCATCGACGAGAAGCACAAGACCGTCACCGTCACCGAAGACGGCTGGGAAAAAGCCGAGCACATGCTGGGCATCGACAACATCGCCGACCCGGAGAACTGGGCGCTGAAGCATCACGTCGAGACCGCGCTCAAGGCCCACCACCTCTACAAGCGCGATGTCGAGTACGTGGTGAAAGAGGGCGAAGTCATCATCGTCGACGAGTTCACCGGGCGACTCATGCCGGGCCGCCGCTGGTCCGATGGCTTGCACCAGGCGGTTGAGGCCAAGGAAAACGTCAAGATCGAGCGCGAGAACCAGACGCTGGCGACCATCACCTTCCAGAATTATTTCCGCATGTTCAAGAAGCTGGCCGGCATGACCGGCACGGCGGAGACGGAAGCCGCAGAATTCGACAAAATTTACAAGCTGGAGGTGGTGGTCATTCCGACCAACCGCATCCTGATCCGCCTCGAGAATCCTGATGTGGTGTATCGCACCGAGAAGGAGAAGTTCTTTGCCGTAGCCGACGAGATTCAGCGCCTGCACGACAGCGGGCAGCCGGTGCTGGTGGGCACCACTTCCATCGAAAAATCGGAGCGGCTCTCCGAGCTGCTGAAGAAGAAGGGCCTGAAGGACCACGTGGTGCTGAACGCCAAGTTCCACGAAAAGGAAGCGGAGATCGTAGCCCAGGCGGGACGTTTGGGCAGGGTGACCATCTCCACCAACATGGCCGGCCGCGGAACCGACATTCTGCTGGGCGGCAACGCTGAATTCATGGCCAAGCAGGAATGCGTCAAGCAAGGGCTGGCGCAGCCGGTGCAGGCTGCCGAAGGCGCTGTCGACGTGCGGCCCGACGATCCCACGACCACCTACTGGTACTACCAGGGCGCGGAGTACTCGGTTCCGACCGGGCAGTGGCAGGAGATCTTCGCCCGCCACAAGGCCGAGACCGATGTCGAGCACGAAGAGGTGATCGGGAGGGGCGGGTTGATAATCGTCGGCACCGAGCGCCACGAGGCCCGCCGCATCGACAACCAGCTTCGCGGACGAGCCGGCCGCCAGGGCGACCCCGGCGCATCGCGCTTCTTTCTCTCGCTGGAAGACGACCTGATGCGCATCTTCGCCAAGGAATGGGTGAGCACGCTGCTGCAGCGGCTGGGCATGGAGGAGGGCGTCCCGATCGAGTCCAGGATGATCACCCGCCGCATCGAAGCCGCGCAGAAGGCGGTCGAGGCGCAGCACTTCGAAGCCCGCAAAAACCTGCTGGAATACGACGACGTGATGAACAAGCAGCGCGAAGCCGTCTACGGCTTGCGCCGGCAACTGCTGGAAGGGCTGGACCAGAAGGAACTCATCCAGCAGGACTACGTGCGCGATCTTCTGGCCGGCCTGCTCGACCGCTACGCCGCGCAGAACGTCCACCTCGAAGACTGGGACATTGCCGGCTTGAAGAACGAGGTCTTCACCCGCTTCGGCGTGGACATCCTCGCCGAAGGGGTGCAGCCGGAGAAGCTCAATCGCCAGGAGCTTGGCGACGCCGTCTTCCAGAAGCTGGTCGAACGCTACGACGCCAAGGAGCGGCTGATCGGCGCCGAAGCCATGCGCCACCACGAACGCATCGTCATGCTGAGCGTGCTGGACCAGCTTTGGAAGGACCACTTGCTCGGCATGGACCACCTGAAGGAAGGCATCGGCCTGCGCGGCTACGCGCAGCACGATCCGCTGGTGGAGTACAAGCGCGAGTCGTTCGAGATGTTCGAGTCGATGATGGAGCGCTTCGAGGAAGAGGCGGTCCGCTACCTGTACCTGATGCAGGTGCTCGACGCCGACGAGGTGGAGCGCTTGCGGCAGCAGGAGGAAGAAGCGGCACAGGAGGCCGAGGTCTCGCGCCAGGCTACCGGCACGCGCGGCAACGGCCGGAAACCGCGCCGCGCCCAGACCTCGATCGACGAGCTGGAAGAGTCGTTCCAGCGCAAGAAGAAACGGGAGCTGGAGCAGGCTCGCATGGCAGGTGGCGGCGGGGCGCAGCAGGTGCAGCAGGTGGTGCGCTCGGGAGCGAAGGTGGGGCGCAACGATCCCTGTCCATGCGGCTCAGGCAAAAAATATAAGAAGTGCCACGGAGCGTGAAGGCATTTTTGATTTCAGATTTGTTGATTTCAGATTGAGGAGAGGCAACTGCTGTCCGATTTCAGAGTTGACGAAGCGCTTCGGTCCAGCCCCAATCCCCGGTACCAGCAGTTGTACACCAAAGCAAATAAGCCTCCAGGAAGCATCCAAATATCTGGCATGTATTTTTTAGGGAACCACTTTAGCGCCATCAGATCCCATCAGATCAAAGAGCGATTGAATCCTGCCGGATAGTGGTGTCCCCAGTCGCGCTATTTTCTCAAAACGAAACACAGGTGGCAGGGTTAATACCCAGGGGAGTAGATAAGGCGTAGGGGCAAGAGCAGGCACAAGTGGATCGATGGGGCAAAGGAGCCCCGGGTTATGAAGCAACACAGGTTGTTCAGAATCATGATTTTGGCGATCCTCGGGTTCGCCGCATGTTCGGCCATGGTCATGGCGCAAGAGGCTTCTCCCGCAGCGCAGGCGCCGGGGCCATCGCAGGTGCAAGAGGCTCCTCCCGCAGCGCAGGCGCCGGAGCCATCGCAGGTGCAAGAGGCGCCGCAAACGGAGGAACCGCCGCAGGCCGGGGTTCCCATGACGCAGGGGGCGCAAGAGGCGCAAGAGGCGCAGAACCCGCCCGGGCGTGTGGCCCGTTTGCAGTACATGGACGGACAGATTTCGATTCAGCCGGGCGGGGTGGAAGACTGGATCGCCGCCTCCATGAACCGGCCGCTTACCTCCGCCGACCGCATCTGGAGCGACAAGGAATCGCGCGCGGAACTTACCCTGGGAACGGCCGCCTTGCGCATGAACTCCGAAACCAGCTTGACCCTGACCAACGTGGGCGACCGCTCGGTGCAACTCCAACTCGACCAGGGCGTGCTGAGCGTGACGGTCTTTCGGCTGATTGGTGGCGAAGTCTATGAAATCGATACGCCAAACATTGCCTTTACCATCATGAAGCCGGGCGAGTACCGCTTCGACGTCCTGCCGGATAATGATGAGACTTGGGTGACGGTACGCAAGGGCGAGGGGGAAGCTACCGGCCAAGGCAGGGCCGTGCGCGTCAAATCCGATGAGCAGGTGCGCTTCACCGACGGTACCTCGATGGTACACACGGCTGTGGCTGCGCCCCCCCGCGACGGTTTCGAGGATTGGGTCAAGGTTCGCAATAAGAGGGAAGAGGGTTCAATCTCAGCCCGCTATGTCGCTCCTGGGGTCATCGGCTACGAGGATCTGGATACCTACGGCGCATGGCGCGTCGTGCCGACGTATGGTCCTGTCTGGTACCCGTCGGATGTTGTGGCGGGCTGGGCCCCGTACCGCTATGGCCACTGGGTCTGGATCTCACCGTGGGGATGGACCTGGGTGGATGACGCTCCCTGGGGGTTTGCTCCCTTCCACTATGGACGCTGGGTATGGTGGGGCGGAGCCTGGGGCTGGTGTCCGGGACCGGTGGTGGTCGGGATTCGTCCGCTGTACGCCCCGGCGCTGGTAGCCTGGTTCGGCGGGCCGCGCTTCGGGGTCGCCGTGGGATTTGGCGGCATCGGCGTAGGCTGGTTCCCGCTCGGCTGGGGTGAGCCGTTCGTGCCCTGGTACCACTACGGACCGCGCTACTTCCGCACGGTTAACATCACCAATACGCGGATCACCAATCTCAACGTCGTCAACGTAAACAACATTCACTACGCCAACCGCGGGGTTGCGGGTGCGATCACGGCGGCGCCGGCGTCGGCCTTTGTTTCCGGCCGCAACATGCAAAGAACGGCCATCACCGTGCCTTCTTCCATGGTGCAGCATGGACAAGTGATGCGTAACGCGCAGGTCGCGCCTGTGCATGCGAGCGTTCTCGGCGGGCATGCTCCTTTGGCGAAGGGCGCCCCTCCGGCGCGCGCGTTCTCGCGCCCGGTGGTGACCAGGCAAACGCCTCCGGCCAGACCGCCTTCTTTCCAATCGCAACAGCCGCTGCTGGCCAAAACCAATGGCGTGCCGCTCAACCGCAATACCCTAAACGGCCTGCGGCAGCCGCAGAACACCAATCGTCCGCCCGCTTCGCAGCCGACGTTTAAGGGAGGCACGACGGGTCCGGCTGCGAACGTCAACCCTCGGACCACACCCGGCGGCAGCACGGCGACTAACGGCAGGTATGTCCCCCGTCCACCGCAGGCGAGCACCGGCCCTGCCGGTTCTACCGGCAGAAACATAACGCCGCAGAGCCACACCGTTCCGCGTCCGCCAGAGCGCGGCACTGTAAACCAGGGAGCGCAGAATCCGCACGCGATGGCGAACCCGTCTGTAGTGCCGCGTCCTCCGGCGGGTTCAAGCGGAACCATCCAGCGTGGCCCGAATGGCCCAGCAACCACCGGCCCGCACGCGCCGGCTGGTCCAGCACGGAACACTGCTCCAACCGTCAGGCCAGGTCCCTACACGCAGCCGCATTCCACGCCGCGGGTAAGCCCCCAGGCCAGACCCGGACCGGGAGCTGGTGGCGGCAGAGGAGCGATTCAATCCCGTCCAGCTCCCTCCGGAGCAGGACACGCGGCGAGTGGTAGCGGGCAGGCCGGCCACAGCGGCGGACACAAAGGGTAGAGTCTTTCACCCCGGCAGATGCAAATCATGCGTCTGCCGGGCCCGATTGTGACGGATAACCTGGCGGCTTGCGCGCAGGATACACGAAAAGCGCTTTGAGCATTGAGGCCGGCGAACTGTTTTAACGCTCCGGCCAATACGCCAAG
>JBEKQR010000070.1:0-13599 GCA_049519515.1 Candidatus Korobacteraceae bacterium | reverse complement strand
CGGCTTGGAGGCCGGCGCTACGAAAGGCTTCGGCGGTTTGCGGGTAACTTGGCTATTGGCTCCCGCTTCTGGTATAACCGTGAGTCCCCGGAGCTATTTTTTTGTGCTCCAGGGAGCTACCACCTCAGCAACGACAAAAGCGACTGTTGTTGGGGACCCCGGCGGAACCGAATCCGCGGTGCAGAGTTTTTGCAAGGAGGGCGAAATCAATGAACGTTGAGTACACCGGCCGTCAATTTGAAATCACCCCCGCCATTCGCAAGGAGGTTGAAACAGGTCTCAATAAGCTGACCAAGATCCTGGGCGACAACTTCAAGAGCAAAGTGATCCTTACGGCTGAGAAGCAGCGCCGCATCGCAGAAATCACCATCACCCGCCGAGCCAGCCCCATTGTCGCCGTGGCCGAGTCGGTCGATATGACACTGGCGCTGGGAGAGGCTTTGGAGAACATCGAGAGGCAGGTGCTCAAGTTCAACGGGCGCAGACGGGACACCAAGCGTGTCGCCAAGTCGAAGTGGAAGCGGGAAGCTCCTGAAATTGAAGCCCAGTTGGTGGTGGGGGCCAGCGCCAGCACGGCCGTGCCGGTGGTGGTTCATAAGTTTCCCGCCAGCTCCCATACTTCCGAGGCGCACCTGGTGAGCAATCAGGATTCGGTGGCGGCGCGCCCCATGACCATCGAGGAGGCCATCAAGGAGTGCGAATTCCGCGACCGCGAGGTCTTCGTTTTCCGCGACAAGGCTGGCCGGGTGAAGGTGCTGCATCGGACCAAGGATGGCCGGCTGGAGATCATTGAGGCCTGACGCGAGGCTTCGAAAACAGATTCAATAGCAAGTTGGCCAGTGAGGGGTGCGGCGGCGCACCCCTCTTTCGCTGCCCCAAAGACGAAATTGTTGTCTGGGCGATTTTGGGTTAGAGTTACTTACAAATGACCAGAGGCTCTCACAAGCGCGGCCAGGTGGCGGTTCCCGCCCGCCGCTTGAGAGCGGCCCACCGGCAGCGCAACAGCGATTCCCGGCTGGTGATCATCACCGGACTGAGCGGATCGGGTAAGGTATCCGCGCTCAAGGTCTTTGAGGATCTGGGATATTACTGCGTTGACAATTTGCCGGTGGAGCTGATCCCAAGCTTCGCCGAGCTGGTGATCGACTCGGCCGAGCCGCTGAATGCCGCCATGGTGGTTGACATCCGCGAAGGCAGCAAGCTCGACCAGTTGCCCCCGGTGCTGGCCGACCTCAAGCGGCGCCTGAACACGCGGTTGGTGTTCCTGGAGTGCGGGGACAGCGTGCTGCTGCGCCGCTTCAGCGAGACCCGCCGGCCGCATCCGCTGGGCGCCACCAGCTCGGTGCAGCGCTCCATCAAGCACGAACGCCAGCGCCTGGAACCCATCAAGAACGTGGCGGACAGTATCTTGGATACTTCCAAATTCAACGTCCACGAGTTGCGCGATCACCTGGTCGAGCAATTTCAGGATGGCGCCAGCAAGCCCAAGACGTTGCTGATCTCCATCGTCAGCTTCGGTTTCAAGAAGGGAGTGCCCGAGGATGCCGACCTGGTGTTCGATGTCCGCTTCCTGCCGAACCCGCACTTCGTGCCCGAGTTCCGGCCCTTGACCGGGCGCCATCCCCGGGTGGCCAAGTACATACGCGGCTTTCCCCAGACCCAGGAGTTCGTGAATCGCATCTCCGAGCTTCTAATCTACCTGCTGCCCCACTACATCAAGGAAGGGAAGAGCTATCTCACCATCGCCTTTGGCTGCACTGGCGGCCAGCATCGCTCGGTGCTGATCGCCGAAGAAGTGAAGAAGCGCCTGGCCAAGGCGGGCTATCGGATTAAGTGCGAACATCGCGATTGTCCACGCTAGCCGCCGTGGCTTAAGCCTCGTTGAGGGCCGAAATAGGTGAATTTACCTACCCGGCGGCGTGCGTTCAACTGCGCTTCTCCGTTACAATTAACAGATCAGTTTTCATAAGCATCTATTGCCGGCGGGCGACGTGGGCTTGATGTCGGAATGTGATCACCTATGCGGCGATTGATCCGCCTTCTGCGGTACGTTCGGCCTTACACGCTCCAGTTGCTGAGCGCGGTGGTGCTCATGGCGCTGGTTGGCCTGCTGGACGCGTTTCGCCTGCTGCTGGTCGGCCCGATGCTGGACCGGGTGCTCAATCCGGTCTCGCAATCGCGCAACATCGCGCTGTTCACCATTCCCGGATCGCAGCATACCGTCTTTCTGCAGAACTTCGTCCCGAGCCACTTTACCAACGCCTGGACGATCGTGGCTGTGGCCCTGGTGACGGCCACGATTCTCAAAGGCATCTGCTTCTATAGCGGGACGTACCTGGTCAACTACGTGGGCTTCGGGGTCATCACCGACCTGCGCAACGAACTCTACGGCTCGGTGCTTCGCCGCTCGGTCGCCTTTTTCCAGAAATACACGACGGGGACCCTGGTCTCGGCCATCATCAACGACATCGACAAAATTCAGTTCGCAACTTCGCAGGTGCTGGCCGAGTTCCTGCAGCAGTTCTTTACCCTGATATTCATCGCCGGGGTGGTCATCGCCCTGGGCGGCAAGTTTGCCTGGATACTTCTGGTATTCATACCGGTGATCGTCTTTTCCTCGGGCCGGGTGGGCCGCCGGGTTCGCTCCACCACGCGCAAAGGGCAGGACAAGCTGGCCGAGATCCAGAACATTCTGCACGAGACCATCAGCGGCAACCGCATCGTCAAGGCTTTCGGCATGGAAGGCTGGGAGACCTCGCGCTTCTACGGCGCGGCGCGGCGGTTGTTCAAGGCCAACATGCGCAGCGTGAGCGCGGCCGCCATCAGTTCGCCGCTGATGGACGTTTTCGGGGCCATTGCCGTCAGCTTGCTGCTGCTGCTGGGACGCGACCAGATTCGCCAGCAGGTGTTTACGGCCGGTACCTTCGTGGCCTTCCTCTTCGCCGTCTTCAAGCTTTACGAGCCGGTGCGCAAGTTCGCCGCTTTTTACAATAATTTCCAGCAGGCGCTGGGCGCCTCGGCTTCGGTTTTCCAGTTCCTCGACGCCGAAGACGAAGTCCAGGAAAAGCGGCGCGCCCCGGTCCTGCCGCCGTTTCACGAGAGCATACGTTTCGAGCGCGTTGGTTTCGGCTACAACGGCGCCGAGCCCGCGGTGCTGCGCGATATCGACCTCGAGGTCCGGGCCGGAGAATTGCTGGCCATTGTCGGTTCCAGCGGTTCGGGCAAGAGCACGCTGGTGCATCTGCTGCCGCGCTTCTTTGACGTTTCCAGCGGCCGCATCCTGATCGACGGGCACGACGTGCGCGACGTCACGCTGGCCTCCCTGCGCTCGCAGGTCGGCATCGTCACCCAGGAAACCATCCTCTTCAACGACACCGTGCGCAACAACATCGCCTATGGACAACCGCAGGTTTCCAAAAACAAGGTAGAGGACGCGGCGCGCGCCGCCCTGGCCCACGATTTCATTCTGCGCATGCCGGAAGGCTATGACACCATCATCGGCGAGCGCGGGTTCCGGCTTTCCGGCGGCGAGCGTCAACGCCTCAGCATCGCCCGCGCCCTGCTGAAGAACGCCCCCATCCTCATCCTGGACGAAGCGACCTCCGCCCTGGACAGCGAGTCGGAAAACCTGGTGCAGCAGGCGCTGCAGAACCTGATGGTGGGCCGCACCGTATTTGTTATCGCCCACCGGCTCTCGACCGTGCGCCGCGCCGACCGCATCCTGGTGCTGGAAAGCGGCGCCATCAGCGATATCGGCAGGCACGAGGATTTGCTCAATCGCCTGGGAACCTACCGGCGCTTGTACGATTTGCAGTTTGTGGAGCTGGAACCGGGGCGTTCGCCCAATGGCTCCCCGGCATTCAGCGCGACGGAGCTGACAGCGCCGTCCGGAGGCGTGGAATTGCCATGACGATTCGTTCCATGACCGGTTTCGCGCAGGTAAAGGGCCAGAGCGGCGCGGCCACCTGCACCATCTCGCTGAAGTCGGTGAACCATCGCTTCCTCGACCTGCACCTGCGCATGCCGCCCGGCGGCAATGGGCTGGAAAACAAGCTGCGGCAGATCTTCAAGCAAAAGCTGCATCGCGGCCACATCGAGATGACGCTCGAGATCGAGCGCGCCGGCTCCGGCTCGGTCAACATCAACCGCCAACTGGTGGCGGGTTACATTCAAGCCTTCCGCAAGACGGCGATCGAGTTCGGGCTGTTTGTCGAACCCGACTTGAACGCCATCTTCCGGCTCAACGGCGTGCTCGACGACAGCGGCTCGCTGCCCGAGGACGCGGAAGCGGAGGCGGAGGTTTGTGCGCTGCTGGAAGAGGCCATCGAGAAGCTGAACCAGATGCGCGCCTCCGAGGGCCAAGGCATGGCCGACGAGCTGCGCGCCCGCATGAAAGCGGTGTGCGTGGCCGTGGACGAAGTCGAGCAGCTACGCTCGCCGGTGGTGCGGGCCTACCTGGACAAAGTACAATTAAGGATTCAGGAACTCATTGGCGCGCAGGCGGAGCCGGACCGCGTTCTGCAGGAGGCCGCGCTGTTGGCCGAGCGCAGCGACATCCAGGAAGAGATTGTGCGCATGAAGTCGCACGTGCAGCACTTTCTGGGCCTGCTCGAACAGGGCGGCGAAGCCGGCAAGAAACTGGACTTCCTGCTGCAGGAGATGAACCGCGAAGCCAACACCATGCTTTCCAAGATTTCAGGCGTGGCCGGCGAGGCTTTGCGGTTGACCGAGCTTGGTCTGGCCATCAAGGCTGAAATCGAGAAATGCCGGGAACAGGTGCAGAATCTGGAATGAGCGGACTGGTATTCATCATCTCGGCGCCCTCCGGTTCGGGCAAATCGACGCTGGTCAATGAGCTGCGGCAGAGCGTCAAGGGCCTGGATTTTTCCGTGTCCTATACCACCCGCCCGCCGCGCGGCAGCGAACAGGAAGGCCGCGAGTACCACTACATCTCGCGCCAGCAGTTCGAGAAGATGATCGCCGCCGGCGAATTCCTGGAGTACGCCGAGGTTTTCGGCCAGTATTACGGCACGGCGCGCCGCTTTCTCGACGCCGCCATCGGGCGCGGGCACGACTTGCTGCTCGATATCGACGTGCAGGGCGCGGAACAGCTCAGAAAAAAGCTGCCCAACGCCGTCAGCATCTTCGTTTTACCTCCCTCTCGCAGAGAGCTGGAACTGCGGCTTCGCCGCCGCAGCTCGGCTGAGAACGTGAACGACCAACAGATCATCCGCCGGCGGCTCGATACCGCCTCGCGGGAGATCAGCAACTACGAACTGTACGACTATATTCTTGTGAATGACCGGCTGGAGGACTCCATCGAAAGGCTGAAGGCAATTGTGCTGCGCGAGCGACTGCGCCGCTCGGGACAAGCGCCCGCAGGCGAGGAGCGGGAACTGATGCGATTGGCGGAAAACTGCCGTTTAGAGCAGTCTCGCGAATGCATCCGCTCGATCCTCGATACCTTTCAGCAAGCCGGAGTACCGATGGTCCCAAAGTAGGAGTGAAGTATGGAGCTCATCAACGGTTTCGACAGCAATTACCGTTACATCCTGGTTGCCGCCAGGCGCGCACGCCAGTTGCAATCCGGGGCGCGCCCGCTGGTTGAGACCAGTTCACGGAAGCCCTGCCGCATCGCCGCGCAGGAAATCCAGGCGCAGAAAGTTAAATGGAGTGTCCCCGAACCCAAACCGGCGGCCGAGCCAGTGGCCGCTGAAGCGGTTGCGGCCACCCACAACGACGACTAGCTTTTTGTCGTAGAAGGGCTAAGGCGGCGCGGCGGCTCGCGTCGCGCTGTTACGCGCCCGGTTTTCACCTCGGCGCGCCAAATCGGGCGCGGGTTGCTGACGTACGATGTTCGCGACCGTGCCGGGGTGCGTCCGGAAACTTGCGCGCAACGGCCATAGTTCTTTGAGTCTGGCGCGATATCTATTCATGTAGAGCTTGTTTCATGGCCGGTTTCATCGGATCATTTTCCTCCAGGGTGAAGGATTGCGCTCCGGCGGGCGCGGGATCGCCGGTAGAAGGGGAGAGCAAGCCATGAAGATCGCGCTGGGTGTGACTGGCGGGATCGCCGCCTACAAGGCGGCCGAGATCGTGCGTCAACTGCAGGAGCGGGGTGTCGAGGTCCAGGTGGTGATGACGCGCGCGGCGCAGGAGTTCGTCCGCCCCCTGACCTTTGCCGCCCTCACCGGCAGGAATGTCATCACCGACATGTTTGGCGAAGGCAGCGCCCAGCCCAATGCGGGATCCTCGGTCGAGCACATCGGAGTGGCGCAATCAATCGAGGCGCTGCTGGTGGCCCCGGCCACGGCAGACACCCTGGCCAAGTTCGCCAACGGCACCGCCTCGGACTTCCTCTCCACTTTGTATCTGGCGACTACCGCGCCGGTGATTGTTGCTCCCGCCATGAACGTCAACATGTGGCAGCACCCGGCCACGCAGAAGAATCTGGAGACGCTGCGCCTGCGCGGCGTGCGCGTGGTTGAGCCCGGCAGCGGCTATCTTGCCTGCGGCATGATCGGCGCCGGACGGCTGGCCGAGCCCGAGCAGATCGTCGAAGCCGTGCTGGAGACCCTCGGCGTCGCCCAGGACCTCAAGGGCGAAACCGTGCTGATCACCGCCGGCCCGACGCATGAGCCGATCGATCCCGTGCGCTTTGTCGGCAACCGCTCCAGCGGCAAGATGGGCTACGCCCTGGCGGAGGCGGCTGTGCGCCGTGGCGCGCGGGTCATCCTGGTCAGCGGCCCGGTGGCCTTGGCTGCGCCGGCGGTGGCTGAGTTCGTTCCCGTGGAGACCGCGCAGCAGATGCGCGATGCCGTCATGCTGCGCTTTCCCGATGCTACGGTCGTCATCAAGGCGGCAGCGGTCGCGGATTATCGTCCGCGCGCGGCGGCCGGGCAGAAGATCAAGCGCGTGGCCGGCCAGGGGCTTACGCTCGAGCTGGAGCCTACGGCGGACATCCTCGCCGAGCTTGGCGCCAATCGCTTCGAGAAGCACATCCTGATCGGCTTTGCCGCCGAAACCGAAAACGTCATCGCCAACGCCCGCCGCAAGCTCGCGGCCAAGCGCATCGATGCCATCGTAGTGAACGATGTTTCCAAACCGGGCGTTGGCTTCAGCTCCGACCGCAATGCCGCCACCATCATTACCGCCTCCAACCTGACCGAGGTGCCAGAGAGCAGCAAGTTCGAGGTCGCCCAGCGTGTGCTGGACGCGGTGGTGCAACTGCGCGCGGCGCGATCGGCTTCCGCGCCCAAAGGCCAAGCACTCGAACCAGCAGGTAATAAATGACTCGGAGGATTGATCCAACCGCCCCAACAGACGCAAAGACGGCGTCTGTCGGGGGCCCCGGCACGGAGCAGCAGGCGGCCATCGCCGAGCGCCTGCGCTTTTACCGCGAACTTGGCATACACGACTTCTACCGCAGGCCGGCGTCCGTCGCGGAATGCGCCGGTGCGGACCAGGCAAGCCCGGCCGCCGCGGAACAGGCGGAACAGATGCATTCGCCAGCCCTCTTCGAAAACGATATTGATTCATCCGGCCCCGCCGATGCGCCCGCCGTGGACAAGCCCGCGGCCCTGCGCCTGATTCGCGAGGATCTGGGCGAGTGCACGCGCTGCAAGCTGCACCGGCTGGGACGCAAGCAGATCGTCTTTGGCGTGGGCAATCCCGATGCCGAGCTGATGTTCGTGGGAGAAGGGCCGGGAGCCGATGAAGACGAGCAGGGCGAGCCCTTTGTCGGGCGCGCCGGGCAATTGCTCAACAACATGATCTCGGCCATGGGACTGCGCCGCCAGGACGTTTACATCGCCAACGTGGTCAAGTGCCGCCCGCCGCAGAATCGCACCCCCGAGCGCGACGAATGCGAAACCTGCTCGCCGTTTCTCATGCGCCAGATCGCCACCGTGCGCTCCAGGATCATCGTCGCTCTCGGTGCCGTTGCCGCTCATAACCTGCTGGGCATGAACGACGCCATGGCGAAGCTGCGCGGACGCATTTACGACTTTGCGCCGCATCTGAGCCGGGAAGCGCCGGAGCGCGCCGGCTTCTCCACCAAGCTCGCCGTGACCTATCACCCCGCCTACCTGCTGCGCGACCCGCGCCAGAAGAAGGAGGCCTGGAAAGACCTGCAGATGGTCATGGGCTACCTGGGACTGGCCGTGCCGAGCTTGCGCGGGAACCAGCGCTAACAGAAAACCCACCCTAGCGCCCAACAAAGGGGCGCGAGGGTGGGGCACCCTGCAGATTGCAGATTGAAGATTGAAAATCGTGCCTTTGAGTAATCGGAGACCGGATTTCAATCGGAAATCTTCAATCACAAATCTGAAATCTGGTTAGAATCTGCTGGTGAACTCGCACGGCCATTCCGCTCCGCCTGGCTTCGACCGGAAGGCAGAACCCGGCGAAGCCGAACGCGAGCGTACTGCCGAGCCTCCCACATTCTGCGACGTGGCCTTGCCCGTTCCGCTCGATTGCCTGTTCACCTACAAACTTGCTACCCCAGCAAGCCAAGGAAGGCTTGCCGGGGACCCCGGTCTTCCACCCCATCGCGCCAAAATCGGGCGCTCTGGGGACCCCGGTGAAGACGCGCCGGCCGTGGTCGGCGGACGCGTGATTGTGCCGTTTCGCGAGAAGCGGCTGCAGGGAATCGTGGTGCGGCTGCACCAGGACGCGCCTGCCGCACGGGTGAAGCTGCGGGCGGTCATCAATGTGCTCGACAGTGTGCCCGTGCTCGACGAGGGCCTGCTGGCGCTTGGCCGCTGGATCGCCAGCTACTACCTTGCTCCGCTGGGCGAAGTCTATCGCACCATGTTGCCGCTGGCGGCCGAGTTCAAGCAGGTGGCCGCCTATCGCATCACGGAGCGCGGGAGCGAGGCGCTGCATGAGGCGGAGAAGGCCGGCGTGGCGAGGCGATTCCACCTCGGCGATCCAGCCGGCAACGACGAGGCAAGCCAGCAGCGGGACCAGCGCTACGTTTACCCGGTGCTTGACTACCTTTCGGAAGGCGACTTGGTTCGCGAGGCCACCTTGCGGGCGGCCACCGGCGCCTCGCGCGACGCGCTGCGCAGCCTGGTCGCGAAAAAATGGATTGTCCGCGAAGATTTGTCCGCAGCCCGCGACGCCAGGCGCACCGTGAAGGTCGCCGTGCTTCGTGCGCCAGTTGAGGCGATGTCAGCCGGCGACTCTGTGACTCCGGAATCGCTTGACGCCCCTGAGGCAAACGCGGAGGGCAATCCGAACAGACCCACCCTGGCAAAGGAAGCTAGGGTAGGGCACCCCGCCAAGCTCAATGCCAACCAGCACAAGATCCTCGCGCATCTGGAATGCGCGGGCGGGCGGATCGCCGTGGACGAGCTGCGCCGGCTTTCCGTGCCCAAGACCACGCTGGCCACGCTGGTGCGGCGCGGGCTGGTCGAGATCGTGGAAGAAGCGGCGGAGCGCGAGCAGCCGGCGATGAAGCCGCGCACCACCCTGGAATCGCTCTTTACTCCCGCACAGCAACAGGCGCTGGCGGCGATCAACCAGGGCGTGGCCGCGCGCCAATTTCAGGCAATGCTCATCCACGGCGTTACCGCATCAGGCAAGACGGCCGTGTACCTGGCGGCTATGAAACAAGTCCTGGAGGCCGGACGCGGCGCGCTGCTGCTTGTCCCGGAGATCGGACTGACGCCGGCGGTGGCCGCCGACCTGCACGGCGTTTTCGGCGAGCAGGTGGCCATCCTGCACTCATCGCTCTCAGACGACGAGCGGGCGGAGCAATGGCACCGCCTGCGCCGCGGCGATGCGCGCATAGCCGTCGGCACGCGCTCGGCGGTTTTTGCGCCGGTTCAGGAGCTGGCGCTGATCATCGTCGATGAAGAGCAGGACCACTCTTACAAGCAGGACGAGACTCCGCGCTATCATGCCCGCGACGTGGCCGCCGTGCGCGCCAAGGCGCTGGGCGTGACGGTCGTCTTCGGCTCGGCCACGCCGTCGCTGGAGTCGTTTCACAACGCCAGCTCGGGCAAGTATCGCCTGCTGCGCTTGCCGGACCGGGTGCAGCAGCGCCCGCTGCCGGAGGTCGAGTTGATCGACATGCGGCAGGAGTTCCAGGCCACCGGCAAGGAGCACCTGCTCTCGCGCCGGCTGATCGAGGAGGTTACGGCGCGGCTGGCCTCGGGCGAGCAGGCCATGATCCTGCTGAACCGGCGCGGCTACTCGGCCTTTGTCATGTGCCGCTCCTGCGGCGACACCATACAGTGCCGCGACTGCGCCGTGGCGCTCACCCACCACAAGCGCGAGCGCCGGCTGATGTGCCACTACTGCGGCTATCAGCAGCCGATTCCCAAGCTGTGCCCGAAGTGCGGCAGCGACTACGTGCAGTTTCTGGGCACCGGCTCGGAGAAGCTGGAAGATATGCTGCACGCGGCCTTTCCGGCGGCGCGCATCGGCCGCATGGACCGCGACACGGTGCGCGGGCACCAGGATTTCGAGCGCATCCTGAGCGCCTTCGATGCCGGCGAGTTCGACCTGCTGGTGGGCACGCAGATGATCGCCAAGGGACACGACATTCACGGTGTGACCCTGGTGGGCGTGGTCGGCGCCGACACCGCTCTAAGCCTGCCGGACTTCCGCGCCGCCGAGCGCACCTTCCAGTTGCTGACCCAGGTGGCCGGACGCGCCGGACGCGGCGACGCGCCGGGCAAAGTTGTCCTGCAGACATACTTTCCGGATCATTACGCCGTACAGTTCGCCGCCCATCACGACTTCGAGGGGTTCTACGCGAAGGAGCTGCAGTTCCGGAGCTGGATGCACTATCCGCCGTTCACCTCGGTGGCCAACGTGCTGATCCGCAGCGACCGCCAGGAAGAGGCGCTGCGCTATTCAGGCGTCTTGGGGAACTGGTTTCAAACCGTGCGGCATGAAGGCGTGCGGGTGATGGGGCCGGCAACCGCGCCCATCGTGCGACTCAAGAAGGATTACCGCTACCACTTCCTGCTGAAGTCGGCCAGCCGCGAGCGCCTGCACTCGCTGCTCGGCGCCATGTTGCGGCACGCCGACGAGGAACGCCTGCCGCGTACCAACATCGTGGTGGATGTGGACGCCATTTCGCTGCTGTAGGTTCAGAATGTATAAAGGCTGGGTGCTGGCTTCAGCTTCTAGATAGCCGATCACACGGGAATGATCTTGTTCTGTGGATACTTGGGCGTTTCTCGGGACTGATCTTCTCGGCCCGCCCCGAGCCGAAACTTAGATGAGTGATTTGGGCCGTTGTCGCCAGTTGAGATCCATTTTCACGTCCCACCGAAATGTGTAGGCAATTCGCAAAGCGCTCGCAACTTCACCAGGAAAGGCCCGCCGCACTCGCCCCTAACCAAGATGCAAGCAGCCGGCGAGCGCAATCTGTTAGAAGAAATAGGCAGATTAGCAGCGCTATAATGTGCCGTTAGCTGGAGGCAGCGTCCTATGAGCTTACCACTCGCAGAGGAAACTAACTTTCAACGGCTGATCGAGCTTGCGCAACGCCGCTTCGACGCCAACCTGCTCAAGGTTGAGGCCCAAGTTATTGAGCATTCTGTCCGGTCAGCAGAGTTTCTTGTACCTAATGAGCCACTGCCCAGGCCGACGATTCGGGCAGAGTTTCTCAGGTGGCTCGCAACGGACCCGGACGCGGAAAGCATGATTGACCCAAAAGGGATTCGAGTGCTTGCAGCGACGATCCCGAATGACCTTGATCTTCGTGGTTGCCAAATTTCGCACCAGTTGTACTTTCATGCGTGTGAATTCCACGGCAGGGTCAACCTCATGAGCGCTAGTACGCGATCCCTCTACCTCATTTTTTGTCAGGCGTCGAAAGGCATCGACGCAGACGGAATAAGAGTGGAAGGTGCTGTTCGCGCAGTAAATCTGAAAGCTTGCAGCGCGATCCGATTGCTTGGCGCTCGCATCGATGGAAATCTCGAACTCGATGGGACGACCCTTGGCGGGGCGGACGCACCGTTGATCCTTGACGGAGCGAGGATTCTTGGCAGCGTTTTTATGCGCGACGGACTCCAGTGTTCCGGAGAGATTCGGATGCTAAATGCCGAGATCGAAGGAGACCTCGGCATCATTGGCGGAAAAGTCATATCGACCGAGCGAGCGCTAACACTTGACAAAGTGATCGTTAAGGGTCTCATTTCGCTCAGCGGCGGCTTTCAGGCCGTCGGTAAGATCAGTTTGTCCGGTGGGCAAGTGTTTGGAGATTTAACATGCTCGGGGGCCAGTCTCTCAGCACAGGATGTGGCTCTCGACTTAGCTACGGCAACGATCCGCGGGCATGTGTACCTTAATCAAGGATTCACTTCTAACGCCCAGGTTTCCTTTCACAGTGCTCGCGTTGATAATAGCGTCGATTTCAGTGGAGCAACGATCACCGCCAACGGCATGGCCGTAA
The DNA here is from genome assembly GCA_049519515.1 of Candidatus Korobacteraceae bacterium. Classification (GTDB taxonomy): domain Bacteria; phylum Acidobacteriota; class Terriglobia; order Terriglobales; family Acidobacteriaceae; genus CAWBRT01. Next base: position 1,181 of record JBEKQR010000070.1, on the reverse strand, counting down.
CGTTCGAGAAGGCGACCATTCGAGGCAACGTGTTCTTCTGCGATTCCTTCAAGTCTTCCGGCACAGTTTGTTTTCCAGGTGCACATCTGTGTGGCGATCTTGTGATCGACCAAGCGACTTTGCCAGCCCTGTATTGCCTGAACTTGAGCTTGGACGGCGAACTCGTCTGGACCAACATCCAGAACGCAAAGCAGACCGGCCTTTGGTTGAATGGAGCGAGTGTCAAGAATCTTCGGGATGATCGAGACAGCTGGCCGAAAGCTGGAGGACTGCATGTCGGCGGCTTCACTTATAAAAACGCAACACTTCACAAGACCAAGACCGGGAATGAATACAAGCAACATAGCCATGCCGCTGAGCTCGGTCTCAACGCCAAAGATCGGATCGAGTGGCTAAATCTCCAACCCGACACGGAAATAGCTCAAGCGCAGCCGTGGCTACAACTCGCCGACCTCCTAAAGGCAAGCGGAGACACAGGGAACGCAAAGCGGGCGATATTCGAGATGCGACGCCATCAGGCAGCCCAAAGTTGGCTTCTGCTGAGATGGTGGAAGACCTTTGCCTATGCACGCCTCCAGCAGGAGCCTCTCTGGATAGTCGCCTCCATTGCCCTGTTCACATCGATTGGCTTGTTCGTTTTCTGTGCAGCAGATCGCGATCACGCGATGGCTCCAACCAGCGAGAGCCACTATGCTCCAGCGACGGGTTCGACACCCATTGCGTATCCGACATTTTGTCCCCTGACCTATTCGCTGGAGAATGCTCTTCCGCTGGTTAAGCTCGGGCAGGATGAGAAGTGGGCACCGAATCCGGGGCACGCAGGATCGCATTGGTTTACCCGCTACGCATTCCTCGCGGGATTCCGCTGGTCGCTGATTTTGCTCGGTTGGGCGCAGGCCACCGTGCTCGTCTCGGCTCTTGCAGGCCGATTCAAGGATTGAGGGGGTTTCATGAGGCCGCGATTAGCGTGAACTCACAATTGGGCCGCAGGCTCAGTTTTCGCCCAATCGCCGAGGCACTCATCGAAAATGGATGGGTACTGAAAAGTCGGCTTATGTAACGTGATGCTGCGCGTTGGATTCTCAAAGTCGGTGCTACCTTGAAGCTGACCCATTAGCAAACTTTGGAACACAAATCCCCACCCCACGTGCACGGGCGCATCCTGGGACCCGAGGACGGAA